>JANNKN010000178.1:0-5783 GCA_031396315.1 Deltaproteobacteria bacterium | reverse complement strand
GAGCGCGCTTCGCGCCGCGTACTGTCGGAAGCGGCGTTGACGCCGCTCTACGACGAGGAGCTCCGCGAGATGTACCCGCGCGCATTCGCGCACTTCGAGCTCTTGTGCGCGCACGCGGCGTTCGCTCCGGACCTCGGTCCCTATCTCGATAAGCTCGAAGCGCGAGACGCCTGAGCCCCGGCGCACCGCGCCTTCAAATTACGAAAGGAGTCCATCATGAGTGAGAAGCAAGAGTTCGAGATGCCCTCGGCGGGAATGCCCAAGTGGATCAAAGACCATGTGGAGCTCTACCTCGCCGATCCTGAGAGAGCTCGACTGTGGGATTCGACGATTGGCGGCGGCCCCGGCCCGCTTCCGACGCTGCTCCTCATCGCGCGGGGAGCGAAGAGCGGCAAGCTCCGGCCGCTTCCGCTCCTCTACGAAGAGCTGGATGGGAAGTACGTGGTCATCGGCTCGAAGGGCGGAGCGCCGACGCATCCCGCCTGGTACGTGAATCTGAAGGGCAATCCGGAGTGCGAGATCCGGGTCGGCTCGAAACGCATGCGCGCGCGCGCGAGGACTGCGAGCGGCGACGAGCGAACGCGCGGCTGGAAGAAGATGGCGGCGATGTATCCGCCGTACGAGGACTACCAGAAGCAAGCGGGTGCGCGGGAAATCCCGGTAGTGGTGCTCGATCCGATCGGCCACGCATGAGCGCGCGGTGAAGCCATGGACGTGAGAGTCGAGTTCCACTTCGACTTCGGCTCGCCGAACGCCTACCTCGCGCACCTCGTGATCCCGGCGATCGAGAAGCGCAGCGGAGTGCGCTTCGCGTACGTGCCCGTGCTGTTAGGGGGTGTGTTCAAAGCCACCGGCAATGTCTCGCCGGCGGTCTCGCTGCGCGGGATCAAGAACAAGGGGGAGTACGCGGCGCTCGAGACGCGGCGTTTCCTCGCGAAGCACGGCATCACGCGCTTCGCGATGAATCCGTTTTTCCCCGTGAACACGCTCCTGATCATGCGCGGCGCCGTCGCCGCGCAGCGTCTCGGCTGCTTCGCGCGCTACGTGGACGAGGTCTACCGGCACATGTGGGCGGATCCCAAGAAGATGGACGACCCGGCGTTGACCCGCGCCGCGCTCCTCGAATCCGGCTTCCCTGCGGACGCTGCTCGAACTCGCTGCGGATCCCGACGTGAAGCAGGAGCTGCTCACGAACACCGAGCGCGCGGTGGCGCGCGGCGTGTTCGGCTCGCCGAGCTTCTTCGTCGGCGGCGAGCTGTTCTTCGGGAAGGACCGCCTGCGCGAGGTCGAGGAACAGATCGAGGCTCAGAAGCGGCGATGAAGCCGCGCCCCGGCGCAGCGAAGGAGAAAGCCGATGACCGAGTCAGCGCAGATCCAAACCGAGGTCGACGGCCGCGTGCTGAAGATCGTCGTCGACAACGTTCGCAAGAAGAATGCATTCGTGCCCGAGATGATGGTCGCGCTCAGCAACGCGCTGACCGCGTTCGACCGCGACGACGAGCAGTGGGTGGCGGTGCTGTGCGCGGCGGGTGAACACACCACCGCGGGCCTCGACATGCCGAAGTTCTTCGGGCCGACCGCGACTCCCGTCGAGCCTTCGCCCGATGCGATCGACCCGTTCGCGCTGAAGCGGCGCACCCTGAAGCCGGTCGTCGCCGTCGTCCAGGGTATCACCTACACGATCGGCATCGAGATGATGCTCGCCGCCGACATCGTGATCGCGGCGGACACCACGCGCTTCTGCCAGATGGAGTCGAAGCGCGGCATCGCGCCACTCGGTGGCGCGCACTTCCGTTTCCTCACGCGCACGGGCTGGGGCAACGCGATGTACCACCTGATGCTGTGCGACGAATTCGACGCGCAGCGCGCGCTGCAGATCGGGCTCGTGCAGGAAGTGGTGCCCTACGGCAAGCACATCGATCGCGCGATGCAGATCGCGCACGCGATCGCGAACAATGCGCCGCTCGGCTTACGCGCGATGAAGGAGGCGGCGCTGCGCTACATCGCCACAGACGAAGCGGCCGCCATTGCGGCCATTCCCGCGATCCGCGAGCGGGTCATGGGAACTGAGGACGCGAAAGAGGGCATCCGCTCCTTCGTCGAGCGCCGCGAGGCGCACTTCACCGGCCGCTGACTCCGGAGCTTCCAGTGAACAGGAGAAGCGATCCGGCGAGGTCAGCGCCTGGGCCAGCGGGATCTTCAATTTGGTTTCCAGTTAGGGACCCTGTCTTGATTCAAAGCTCACACGATCCGTCGCGCTCGACTAGGAGTGATCGAAGATGAAACCCGTTTGCTTGGTATTGGGTGCCGGTGCAGGCATCGGTGGCACTGTGGCGCGACGCTTCGCCCAAGAGGGTTATTACGCCTGCTTGTGTCGGCGCAGCGACGCGGACGGCCTGAAGAAATTGGTGGACGCGATCGAGAGCGACGGGAACTCGGCGTCAGGATTTCTTCTCAACGCGATCGAGCCAGACTCCATCGAAGGGCGCGTTGCCGCGATCGAGGCCGAGATCGGTCCCATCGAGGTCGTCGTCTACAACCTGGGCGCTCAGATTGGCGATCGGGCATTGAGAGATACGTCGGCCAAGGCCTTCGAGACGGGCTGGCGCATGGGAACGTTCGGTCTGTTTCGCCTCGCATCCGCTGTGTGCCCACGGATGGAAGCGCGCGGCAAGGGAACGCTCCTCGTGACCTCGTCGACGGCGGCAATGCGCGGAAACGGCGGCCAACACTCGCATGCCGCTGCCATGGGAGGACGACGCATGCTCTGCCAGAGCCTCAACGCGGAGTTTGCGTCGAAGGGCGTTCACGTCGTGCATATCGTGATCGACGGTGCCGTGGATGCGCCCGACACCTTGGGGAAGATGCTGGGAGCCGAAAGGTTTGCACAGCTGAGAGATACCCGGGGCAACGAGCACGACGGTCTCATGCTTCCCACGCAGATCGCGGAGACCTACGTCCACCTCGCGAAGCAGCACCGATCCACGTGGACGCACGAGATCGACCTGAGAGCGTTCTCGGATCGTCCGTGGTGGAATCACTGAGGAGTCGCGACACATGAAAAAAGACGTTGCACTCATTATCGGAGGAGGCCCCGGCATCAGTGCGAGCTGCGCTCGGCTGTTCGCCAAGTGCGGCATGCACGTCGGCATCGCAGCCAGGACCCCCGACAAACCCGTTCTGCAGAACCTGGAGAAGGCGCACGGCGTGCGCCGATACGCGTGCGACGCCAGCGAGCCTGCGGCGGTCGAGTTGCTGTTCCAGAACGTCGTGCGAGATCTCGGGCCTCCAACGCTCGTCGTGCACAACATCGACGGTCGGGTGGCCGGCATCTTTCGCAAGGGGATCACCGAGGCCGACCCGAGCATGGCGCTCGAGACACTTCGGAACTCAGCCTTCAGTGCGTTCTTGGTCGGTCAGCAGGCCGCTCGGCTGATGCGCGAGAATGATCCCGACGCGAACGGCGCGAAGGGAACGATCATCTTCACGAACGCGAGCGCGGCGCTGAAGGGCTTCCCTACGAGCGGTGCGTTTGCGATGGCTTGTCAGGCCAAGTCGGGACTCGCGCAGAGCATGGCGCGCGAGCTGATGCCGCAGGGCATCCACGTCGCCAACGTGCCGATCGACGCCGCGATCGGCTGGACGCAGGACGACGGCACCCGCGCGCACCGACTCGCGGGAACGACCGTCGACGACAACATGGCTGACCCGGACCACATCGCGGAGACCTATCTGCAGTTGCACCGCCAGCATCGATCGACCTGGACTTTCGAAGTCGTGCTGCGGCCTTGGGTCGAGAAATGGTGACTGCCCCTCGCGACGGCACTCACCTGCGCCGCGCCGCGGGCCGCACAATTTTTGCGAAGCGCGCGATCGGTTCGATGGTCGCCGTACACGGCGGTATCGGCCCTCCAAGAACGACGTGACTCGTATGAAGAGGTGCTCGCCGAACTCTCAGAGACGAACGCCTAACGGCACATCGTCCGGCTGATAGCTCATCCCCGGTAGCCGCGAGAAACGGCTTTGCCCGCGAACCTTATTGCGGTTCGCAGTTCACACCGGCGCAGGTGCACAGCGCGCGGAGATCGCGGGTTCTCGCGGCTCGCGCGCTTACTTCGCCCGTCCGGGTGCGACGCGCGCTGCGTTAATCCCCGCCGTCGCGCTAGTACATGTGCGTCCCCCCGGAGCGCTACTCGTTCGCCTTCTGGCGCACCTCGCCCTTGATCTCACGCGCCTTGCCCTCGGCCGCCATCTCGTCATCGTCGATGACCCGACCGACGCGGTTCTTCACGGCGCCCGTCACCTTCTCGAACTTACCCTTCACGCGCTCGGCGCCCTTCGCAGCCTCCTGCTTGGCCTTCCCCTTTATCTCTTTCGCCTTGCCCTCGGCCTCCATCTGCTCGTTGCCGATGACCTTGCCGATGGTCTTCTTGACCTTGCCGCCCAGCTCTTCGGCGGCGCCTTCGCCACGCTTGCTTTGGTTGCTCATACGACTGTGACCTCCCTCCGGGAACACCGGCTCTTGCAGTTCACCGCCTGCAAAGCAAAGAACGGGCCAGGGTGGGTGTCAGGGACCCGGTAGGGATGCGGACGGTGTCGAGGGCAAGCGAAGTGCGAAACGGCGCGAGACGCGAGGCCGGCGCGCTGCCACGACCGCGCGTCCGAGCGGACCGCCGTGATGGCGGACGGCTCAGGGATGGCGCGCTTCACGCAGGTGCGAAAGGTGTCTTCCTGGGTCATCTGGAGTGTCCTGCCACAGGAAAGCTCAAGCGCGCGCCAGGCTCTCTGGACCAGACCGCCGTCGAGGCCCGCAGCGACCCCGTTTGTAGAAAGCGCGCCGAGTCTCTCATTCGAGGGCTCGGAGGGGGCGGTGGCCGCACGAGGAGTAGGCATGGAGTTTGCGTCCGGATTAAATCAGCCCCTTAACAAGTCCAGTGGGATCGTCGCCTTTAACTCGTAAGCCAAATTACAGCCCTGCGGATGCGCCAAGCGCATGAGGCGGAGAGAACGCATGAGGAATGAAACGACGAGCGAGACAGGAGGACGTCGTGAATCCCTAGATGTGCCCCAGTCTGGGCTGCCAATGAGCGCGCCTGTCAGAGTTCGTCGGGCTCTGCAGCTCCGAGCGCGCCGCCGGGAAGGCGATCCCAATAGGGCCCAACGCTTGCGCATTTTGGCATCGGCCGTGAGCGGTAGGCCCGTTCGCTCCGGTGGCTTCTCGGCCGAACCGCCGTGCCCGCCCCCACACGGTCCCCTACTCGACTACCCGTGAGCTCCGCCCCGAAAGCCCAGGAGGAGAGTTCGCGCCAAACGCAGACTCGGCGGCGCTCGGGACGGCACATGACTTGCTCTCCAAAACGTTGGAGCGCCGCGTACAACGCGGGTCGGTCCCTCGGAGGTCAAGTCTTGGCGAGTGTACGGCCGGAATGCGTCGGAAGAAGTGCCGAAGGCGATGGGCGGCGCGAGACGCGCGGGTCGCGCCCGGACGGCTCGGGGGAAGAGGCGAGAGAGGGAGACAGCGACGCGCTGTTCGTAGTCGGCGTGCCGCTGTGGTCCTGAGCACTGTTGGGGCAGCCCCAATCGCCGAGACACTCGGGCGGGCCACTCGCGAGATAAGCGACGAGCTCGCAGGCATCGATGCCTACTGGCGCGCCGCGAACTATCTCTCCGTCGGCCAGATTTACCTCCGCGACAATCCACTGCTGCGCGAGCCCCTCCGGCGTGAGCACATCAAGTCGCGTCTGCTCGGGCATTGGGGAACGACGCCGGGCCTGAACTTCGTC
>JANNKN010000476.1:0-28501 GCA_031396315.1 Deltaproteobacteria bacterium | reverse complement strand
CCCGAACGCGGCACGCAGTGGGAACTCGGTCGGCGGCAAACGCATGAACGATGTCGACCCCTCCGAGCGCGATATCGCCATCGTCTTCCAGAATTACGCGCTCTATCCGCACATGACGGTGGCCGGCAATCTCGCCTTCGGGCAGCACGCGGTCGCGCGTGACTTCCGCGTCGGTGTAGGCATACGCGGCGATCAGCTCCCAGCCTTCGGCCAGCTGGATCTGGCTGTCGAGCTCGATTCCACGGCTGCGCTGTTCGCCGGTGAGCACCACGAACCCTGCGTTGAAGGGATCGCTCGTCGCGACGTTCGCGCGCGTGAGCTCGTAGAGCGAGAGCGTCGCGCTCACACGGCCGCCCTGGGCCGAGGTCTTGGCGCCGAGTTCCCACTGCGTGCCGCGTTCGGGCTTGGCTGATTCTCCGGAAACCACCAGGCCGCTCTGCGGCGCGAACGAGCGCGTGAAGCTCGCATAGGCGACGAGCTCGGGCAGAATCTCGTACGTGACGCCGACGCGCGGTGAGAACGCTTCGCTCGATCCTCCGTTCGACCTCACCCAGTCATAACGGCCCCCTGCAGTCAGCGTGACGCGCTCGAGCACGCGGATCTGGTCCTGCAGGTAGATGCCGACTACGTCGGTGTCGACGACGTAGGCTGACTGGCGAAACACCGCCGGGAACGGTTGGCCGTACTCGGGGTCGAACAAGTCGAGCGGGAGATACGAGGCTGGGTCGGAATAATCGATCTGCCGCGACCGCCAGCGCTCGTGCGAGCGATAGACATCGACACCGAGCGTCGCGGTGTGTTCGAGCGGGCCGGTTTCGAATGCCGCGTCGACCGCCGAGTCGACGCCCACATACTTCGAGTCGCCATTCGAGAAGTACGGATAGCGGTAGAGCGTGCGCTGATCGGTGTCGAGGTACGCGGGGTAGAGCAGCCGGTCCCAGTCGGCTTCGCTCCACGACGCTCGCAAATTCTGGCGCAACGAGAAAGTGTCGTTCAGGCGATGAGTCGCGAGGTAACCGGTTTGGACGCGCCACTCCTTGCCAACCCCTGGCTGCTCGCCGTCTCCGATGAAACGATCGCGCGGGATCTGGCCATTCGGGTTGTCGACGACAAAGCCCAAGGCGGGCAACGGGAAGCCGATCTCATTGCGATCCTTCGTGAACGCATTGAGGAAGGTGATCGTCGTGTCCTCGCTTAGTTCCCAAGTCAGCGAGGGCGCGAGATAGAGGCGGCGCACGCCGTCGACGTGCTCGACGAACGATCCGTCATTTCGGTACAGCGCGACGACGCGACCCGCGACGCCGTGCTCCTCCGAGATCGCCCCGGCCAAGTCGAGCGAGGCTTGTTGATAGTCGTCGCTGCCGATGCTCAACGAGATTTCCGCATCTCGCTCGAGCGATGGGCGCTTGCTGATCAGGTTGACGAGTCCGCCGAGCGAGCCTTGTCCGTAGAGTGAAGACGAGGGCCCCTTCAACACCTCTACGCGTTCCATTCCGAAGACTTCGGAATTGATGCTCACGCCGAGTCCGTAGAGCAGCCCATCCTGATAGGTGGAGCTATCCGCGTCGAAGCCTCGGATTCGGTAGTAGTCCCAGCCGTTGTAGTAACCGCCAGGCATCACGCCGGCGACGTTGCGGAGCGCGTCCTCGAGCAGGATCGCGCCCTGATCGACGAGCAACTCCGCGCTCAACACCTGCACGTTCTGCGGCGTGAACAGTGTGTCCGAATCGGTCTTGGTCGCAGCCTGAGTGCGGGCGCCAGTAATCAGGATCGTCTCGTGGACAGCCGGCGTCTCGGATGTTTCTTGCGCCCGAGCCGCAGCTGGCGCCACGAGCAGCGCAGCGAGGAGGATCAGAAATGAGGGGGTGAATTCGAGCAAGGGGCATCCTTTCGTTCTGTGGTGGGCGGGAGTGGCGGCGACGGATGCGCTGGCGCTGCACATCACGCGTCCGCTCGGGTGGACAGTGGTGGGAGGGACGGCGCCAGAGCGCCGCGCTCGGCTTGATCCGCCCAGCGCCATGCGCAGCGCTCGTAGCGGTTGGCGAGCCCGAATTGAGCGCACACTTCGGGATGCTCGGCCAATAACAAGTAGTGAATCGCAATGCGCTCGAGGGCGCCCGAGCACGCATGCGCGCTCGCCCGCAGCTCGAGCCAAATTGCGGCGCAGAGCAGCTGCGCCTCGCTTCGCTCAGCGGCGAGGTCCGCGAGCGACCGCGCTCGTGCGAGCAAGCCGATGCGGTATTCGCTCACGAAGCCCTCCGCTTCGCGGAGGCCCGTCGGGGCCAGAGCGCCGGGACCCCCCGCTCTCTTCCGGGGCTCGGGACCGATCGGTGACGCGGGGACGTCGCGTCTTCGTTTCCGCGATCGGAAGGGGGTCTCCGGTGCCGCATACGCTCGACCTTCTGCGTGAAGCGGACCGGTGCGAGGGCGCCCGGTCGCTTACTGGCAGCTGGCTCGCGGATGCGTGGCTGGCTGATTTGGGGGGATATTGCCTTTAGTGAAAATGAATGTCAATTTCAGTGTGTTGATTTGAGGCGACAAGCAGTGCCGAGTGAGAAAGACGAGACCGCCGGGGGGACGCCCAAACAGCCGAGTCCACTCGTGCGCCGCATCGACACGCGTCAATTGTTAGGGACCGAGCGCACCCTTCAGATCGAGCACAAGGGCAAGGTCTATACGCTGCGCCTGACGCGCAACGACCGGCTGATCCTGACGAAGTAGCGGCGCTCCCGCCGCGCGCGAGAGAGAGGGTGAATGCAAGTCGCGATCCTCCGTGCGAGCCCGGGTGGCATCACCACCTGCAAGACCCTGCGCGAGGCGGGCCTCTCGGCGGTCTGTTTCGAAGCCGGCGATCGAGCGGACGGCCGATCGGCGATCGACAACGCGAGCGGCACGTCGGCCGCACTGCCCGTTCCGCGCGCCCGAGCTCGCACGCGCCGCAGGCATCGCGTCACGAGCGACGCAGCTCGCGGAGCGCCCAAATGCTCTCTGCTCGCACCCTGAGGTTCATGTGCTCGTTTGTCACTGCTTCGTGATTCGCGCGCGCGATGTGCAAAACGCGATCGCACGCGGAGCCCGGACGCCCGCCGACGTCCAGCGTGCCTGCCGTGCGGGTGCAGGTTGCGGGGGCTGCCGACCCGTGATCGTGGAACTTCTCGCAGAGCAGCTTGGCGACTGCGCGACCACCCATCGTTCGGCGAGCGATGCAGAACCGCACGCGCAGAGTACGATCGGCTCCTGAGGAGGCGAAGCATGCGGCGCGGTGATGTCGAGTTGATCGAGGTTCTCAATGAGATTCTGAGTGCGGAGCTGACCGCGATCAATCAGTACTTCATTCACGCGAAGATGTGCGCGAATTGGGGCTACGGGCGACTCGCGAAGAAAAAACGCGAAGAGTCGATCGACGAAATGCGCGATGCCGATCGCCTGATCGAGCGCATTCTCTTTTTAGGCGGAACCCCTAACATGCAGCGCCTGTTTCCGGTGCGCGTCGGAGAGAACGCGGTCGAGCAACACGAGCTCGACCTCGCGCTCGAGGCCGCCGCCGTCGAGCGCTACAACCGGGCGATCGCGCTCGCGGCGGCGAAGGGCGACAACGGCACCCGCGAGTTGCTGGAGCGCCAGCTGGTGAGCGAGGAGAAGAGCGTCGACTGGCTCGAGAGCCAGCTGCATGTGATTCAGGAGATCGGTCGGGAGCGCTACCTCGCCGAGCAGCTCGACGACTGAGAGGCCTGCTCCGCAGCCCGTTCCCGGCGTTCGCGCCCGATCGGCGGCGCTCTCGGCCTCCGCGTCGGGGATCCCCGATTCCAGGGCGAAGGAGAAACCGATGGCGGACGTGACGGAGCTCGCAGCCCGCGGCCGCTGCGCGGTGCTCGTGATGGAGCTGCAGCGCGGCGTCGTCGGCGATCTCGCCTCGATGCCCGTGCTCGCGAAGTCCGTGCAGGAAGCGGGCGTGATCACCGCGACGGCGCGCCTGCTCGGGGCGGCGCGCGCCGCAGGCGTACGGGTGATCCACTGCCACGCCGCCTTTCGCCGCGACCGCGCCGGCACACCTCGCAACGTTCCCCTCGTGAACAGCCTGTTACGGAATCCGGACCACATGGTGGTCGGGGAACCGAGCGTCGAGAGCGTCCCCGAGCTGGGCCCGGACCCGCGCGACATCGTGTCGCAGCGCTTCCACGGCATGTCGCCGTTCGCCGCTACCGAGCTCGACGCGTTCCTGCGCGCCGAGGGCGCGAGCACCGTAATTGCCACGGGCGTCTCGCTGAACGTCGGCATCATCGGGCTCACGATCGAGGCCGTGAACCACGGCTATCACGTGGTGATTCCACGCGATTGCGTCGCGGGCTACCCGACGGAGTACGGGCAGGCGGTGCTGCAGAACACGCTCTCGCGGCTCGCGCACTTCACGACGAGCGAGGAGTTGGTCGCAGCGTGGCGCTGAGACACGGGCTCAGGCGGAGTGTTCGGTTCAACGAGTCGCCACCTCGACACTCTTGAACCCGCGCACGTTGCTCGAGTGCATGCGCTCGGTCGCAGTGACCTCGTAGTTCGGGTAGCGAGCCAAGAACTCTGCGAGGCCGATGCGCGACTCCATGCGTGCGAGGTGCGCCCCGAGGCACACGTGCCGGCCGTGACCGAAACCGAGGTGCAGATCGATCTCGCGGCGCACGTCGAACACGTCCGCGCGCTCGAACCGCCGCGCGTCGCGACCGCTCGCGCCGTTGAGCAACGCCACCTTCGCGCCCTTCGGAATCGTCGCGCCGTGAATCTCGACGTCGCGCGTCGTCACGCGGCCTTGGTACTGCGACGGCGGGTCGAAGCGCAGCGTCTCTTCGACGGTGTTTGCGATCCACTGCGGTTCGCTCGCGAGCGCGCGCCGCTGGTCCGGGTGTCTCCATAGTTCGTGGAGCGCCGTCGCGAGCAACTTCATCACGGTCTCGTTGCCTGCGGTCGCGAGCAGCACGAAGAACATGCGGATGTCGTCGTCACCGAGGCGCGCGAGCTCGCCGCGATCGTCGGCGACCTCGACTTCGAGCAGGCGCGTCAGCAAATCGTCGCCCGGGCGTGCGCGCCGCTCGGCAATGAGGCGCGTGATGTACGCGAGCAGCTCGCCGGAAGCCGTCATCGCTTCCGCCGTGGGAAGTGGATTCCCCGGCTCGCGATGCAGCACCAGGTTCGAGGTGCGCTGCACTTCGCGGCGATCGCTTTCGGGGATGCCGATCAGCGCGCTGATCACGTCCATCGGCAACCGCGCGGTGTACTCCGCGACGAGCTCGAACTCGCTGCGCCCCTCGAGCGCGTCGAGATGCGCGCGCGCGATCCGCACGACCTCGGGCTCGATCTGGGCCATCGAGCGCGGCGTGAACGCTTTGCTGACGAGATTGCGATATCGCGTGTGGCGGGGCGGGTCCATGAAAATGATCAGGCCCGAACCGGGCTTGGGCGTGTCCATGAACTCGAGGCTCGTGCCGTTCAGCGAGCTGTACGTGTCGCTGTCCACGAGCGCGGAGAGCACGTCTTCGAAACGGGTCAAAGCCCAGAACTCGAGGCGCGGGTTGTAGTAAGCCGGAGCTTCGTCGCGCATGCGCGCGTAGACCGGATACGGATTCTCGTCCTGCTCGTACGAGAACGGGTCGTACTCGAAATCATGCTTGCTCACGCGCGCACCTTGGGCAGCACGTCGCTCGCGAGCAGTTCGAGACTCTTCCATGCGAGCTCGGGCGGCAGGCCGCCGCACAGCGGCTGGAGCATCACGGCTCCGTGCTCACGGATGCGTGCAATCGCTTCGTCCGGCGTGAAGATTCGATAGTTGCCTCGCTCGGCTCTCAGCGCGTCGACGCTGAGCGCCGTCGACTTGGTGATCGTTCCCATCTCCTTGAACCAACTCGCGTACATCTCGGCGTCGTGAAGCATGTACGGGCCGATCTCGCGCCAGGCCTGGTCGACGTCGCGCGCGATGAAGCAGGTACTGGGCGAATCGCCGACGGGGTTGATGAAGAGCTGCGGCTTCGTGCCGTACTCCGCGCAAGCTTTCGCGTAGAGCGCGCCGAGCTCGGGGTTTCCGCCCATGGTGAGCATGCCCATGCCGAGGCGCGCGGCGCGGCGCACCGCTTCGGGCGCGTTGCCGCCCATGAACAAAGTGGGTCCGCCAGGTGTTAGGGGACGCGGCGTCACCAGCACGCGCCGGCCCTCGTAGTCGAACGGCTCCCCCCGCCACGCTTGCTTCATCGCCGCGAGACACGCTTCCATGCGCTTCCCGCGTTGCTTGATGTCGCGCCCGAACATCGCGTACTCCTCGGGTCGATAGCCGAGCGCGCAGATGTACGAAACGCGACCACCCGAGACGATGTCGAGCACCGCCATCTGCTCGGCGAGCTCGATCGGGTCGTGGAGCGGCACGAGCAGTGCGCCGATCTGCAGCGGCAGCTTCGTGGTGCGCGCGGCCATCGCGCTCGCGAGCACGAACGGCGCGGGCAGGTAGCCGTCGCTCGAGGCGTGATGCTCGGAGATCATCGCGAGCGCCGCGCCGTGCTGCTCACCCCAAGCAGCCATCTCGATCGCTGCGCGATAGAGCGCGGGGGCGCTGGCGCCGCCGTCGCGCAGTCGCATGTCGAAGCGCAGCGTGAACATCAGAGCCTCTCCTGTGTGGCACTCTCGTCGCGCCACGTCGAATAGAACTGGTTGAACCAACGCCGGTACTCCGCAACGGGGCCATCCCCATCCGCGAGCGCGGGGCGGGCGCGATAACACTTGTGCTTCCAGATGGGAACGTCCTGCTCGAACTGTGCTCGCGTGATGCGCTCGTTCAGCTCCGCGATTCGTTCCGTGGCATTCGCATCGGGCAAGCGACGCATCGAGAAATGCAGGCGCACATCGCACAGCTCGTCGTCGATCGGCGTCTGCGTGATGTAAGTGAGCATGTCGAGCGGGCCCTGCTTCACCTCCACCGCGACGAGGCCAGGGCCATTCGTGGTGGTTCGCGAGTGCACTTCGACTCCCGCGGTGTTCACGGCCGTCACCTTCATCACCTGGTCGACGATCAGGCTCGTGCCCTCGAAGCGCACGTCGAAGTGATTGCGATCCGGCAGCGCCATGTCGTGCACGCTCGTGAAGTGCGCACGATCGAGGATGTTCTCGGTCATGTCCTGCACATGCACACGCACTTCGTGGGCGCTCGCGCGCCACGGCGTCCATGCGCCTTCGTCCAGCCGGTAGCGCATCACCTCGTACGCGGGCGGCGCACCGCGCGCGTGGTGCCAGGCGTACACGAATCCGTTCGCTTCATGCGTGGGCAGCGAGGCGCCGCCACTCCACACGTCCCGCAGCACGACCGCCCCGCTCGCGTCGCGCTCCGCCGCCCACTCGCGCGCGAAGCAGCGCAGCACGCGCGGCTCGCCGCACACGATCTCCTCACAGCGCGCGACGACGAACCAGCCATCTGGCGTCGCAGGAAACGGATAGCGACTCGACATTCTGGACTCGCGAGGTGAGAAAGTGAAGGTCGGGGACGTTCCTTGCGTGTTCCAGGGACTGTCCCTCGAGTCACGAACAAGGAGGAACGTCCCCGGTCATGACTTTGTTGGCGTGAACGTGATCGGGAGGGCGGAGAAGCCGCGCACGTTGGTCGAGTGCACGCGCTGGATTCCGCTCGCGTCGATGCGGTAGTCGGGCAAGCGCCGCATGACTTCTTCGAGCGAGACGCGCCCTTCGAGCCGCGCGAGCGCGGCGCCCAGGCAGAAGTGGATGCCCTTGCCGAACGCGAGGCTCTCGCTCGTGTCGCGGTGGAGGTCGAACGTGTCGGGTCGCTCGAACACGCGTTCGTCGCGATTCGCGGAGCCGATCAGAAGCAACACCTTCTCGCCCTGCCGGATCTTCTCGTCGTGCAGCTCGAAATCGCAGGTTGCGGTGCGCGCCATCAATTGTGTCGAGTTGTCGTAGCGCAGCGTCTCCTCGACCCAGTCCGGCACGAGCGCAGGGTCCGCGGTGATTTCGGCGCGCGCCGTGGGGTTCTTCTCGAGCCAATAGAGCGCGTTCGCAAGCAGCTTGGTCGTGGTCTCGTTGCCGGCGATGATCATTAGGTAACAGAAGCCGATGATGTCCTTCTCATCGAGGCGGTCGCCGTCTACTTCGACTTGCAGGAGCGCGCTCGCGAGATCGGAGCCGGGGCGCTTGCGCCGCGAGGCAACGAGCTTGAAGAAATACTCGAGCAGCTTCATCGAGGCCGCGACGCCCTCGGGCGGAACGCCGCGCACGCCCTCGTTGCGATGCAGCACCGTGTCGGCCCACGCGCGCAGCGCGTCGCGATCGCTCTCGGGCACGCCGAGCATCTCGCTCACCACATCCATCGGGAGGCGGCCCGCGAAGTCCGCGACGAAGTCGCAACTGCCCTGATCGATGAAGCGCTCGAGGTGCGCGGCCGCGATCGCACGAACGCGCGGCTCCAGCTCCGCAACGCGCCGCGGCGTGAAGCCACGCGACACGAGGCCGCGCATGCGCGTGTGCCGCGGCGGGTCCATGCCGAGGAACGACAGCACCAGTGTGAGGTCGCTGCCGAGGTCTCCCATCTCGAGCGAGATGCCGCCGCTGTTGCAGAGCCGCTCGCTGTCCTTGAATCCCGCCACCACGTCGACGTGTCGCGAGAGCGCCCAGAAGCCGATCTCCGCGTTCTTGTAGACCGGCGCATGCTCGCGCAGCGCGCGGTACACGGGGTACGGGTCCTCGTGGAACTCGTACGCGAACGGGTCGAAATGGACCGCGCTGGACATGCTTCCCCTAATTGTGCTTCAAGTGCGGATGCACTTCGCGTTCGTAGAGCGCGAGCATCTCGCCCGCGAAGCGCGGATCAATGCCGGCGAGGAGCGGGTTCAGGTAGAACACGCCGTCTCTGCCGAGACCTTCGGCCAGCGCGAGCGCCTGCTCCGGCGTCAGCACCTGATAAGCGCCGCTCTGCCGCACGGTCTCTGCCGTAATGCCGCCCGCGTAGGGCCCTGTCGGCTGCCCGTAAGCCTCGATCGTCCAGTCGCTGTACGAGCGCAGTTGGTGGAGCGCGTGCGGGAGGATGCGCTCCCAGTCCTTGTGCGGCTCCTTCGAGACCCACAAAAAGATCGGGCCTTGCTTCGGATACGGGCCCGGATCGGCTTTCCCGAGCTTCACGCACTCCTCGCGGTACGGCTTCCAGAGCCGCGCATCGAGGGGCGGAAACCAGCCGTCCGCGATGTGCGCCGCGCGCCGCGCCGCAGCCGGCGATCCCCCGCCCAACAAGATCGGCGGCGGCGGATCCGGTACGGGGGTGATGTGCATGCGCCGCCCCTGCCACGTGAACGGCTCGCCGCGCCAGGCGAGGCGCGCGAGCTCTACGAACTCGCCGATCGCGCGCCAGCGATCCTCGAGCTTGCGGCCGAACATCTCGAACTCGGCGGGCCGGTAGCCGCCGCCAATTCCGAGTAACAATCGCCCGCCCGTCGCGAGCTGCGTGACGGCCGCGTCCTCGATCAGCTTCACGGGATCGTAGAGAGGCACGAGCGCGACCGACGTGCGCAGCTTGATGCGCTTCGTGCGCGCGCCCATTGCCGCGGCCAACACGAGCGGCGACGGGTTATAGCCGTCGGGCGACGCGTGGTGCTCGCCGAGCCCCACGATGTCGAAGCCGAGCGCATCCGCCCACGCGACTTGATCGAGCGCCGCGGCGTACAGCTCGCGCGCGGGCGCACCGAAGCTCGGCGCACGCATGTCGTATGAGATCACCAGCTCCACGGCTCAGGCCTCGCGATCCTCAATCGTCGAATACCAGTCGAACTCACCGCGCCGTACCCAGCCCGGCATGTTCGTTCGCTTCTGCAGGCGCTCGATCATCTTCGGCGTGAGCTGCTGGTTTTTCGCCATCAGTGCGAACACCTTGCCGGCGTTCGTGTGGTCGAAGAAATCTCGCTGCCAACTCCATTGATAATTGCCCGCGTAGCGGAACCAAGAGCCGCCGGTGCCGCCGATCTCGTAGGGCTTGCCGTCATCGCCGTGGACGGGTGCGAGCTGCCGCCAGATGCCGATGATCTCGCCCTTCTGATCATCGATCAGCGTGCGCACATATGGATACGTCCACTTCTCGAGGCCTTCCATCTCGGTGCCGAACACCCAGTCCAAGATTTGCTGCCGACCGCGCGCGACGAACTCCCAGCTCGCGCCGTTGTTCCAGGTGTAGATCGCGTCCGGCGCATAGAACTGTGCGAGCGGCGCCCAGTCGCCCGTGCGGCCCGCCTCGTCGTTTGCGACGACGAAGCGGCGGATCATCTCTTCGAGCTCGGTGCGAGGGAAGGCGGCCATGCGAACTCCGGTTGTTGGGTGAACAGCCTGCTCAGTCTTCGATCGAGAGCGCGCGCGTCGGGCAGAACTTCACGGCGGTCTCGACCTGCTTGCGCAGCGACTCGGGCGGCGATGCTTGCAGCACGATCACGACGCCCTTCTTCTCGTCGACTCCGAAAACCTCGGGCGCGTCGACCGCGCAGGCGCCGTGGCCTTGGCACAAATCCCAGTCGACGCGAATGCGCATCAGGGCTTCTTACCGGGCAGCGCGATCACCTTCGTCTCGAGATATTCCTCGAAACCGGCCTCGCCGTTCTCGCGCCCGACGCCGCTCTGGCGGTAGCCGCCGAACGGCGTATCGGGATGGAACCAGCCGCCGCCGTTCACGCTGATCGTTCCGGTGCGGATTTCGCGCGCGACGGTGAGCGCGCGCGCTTCGCTCGCGCTGTGCACGGCGCCCGAGAGCCCGTAGATCGAGTCGTTCGCGATGCGCACGGCGTCTGCGTCGTCGTCGAACGGAATCACCACGAGCACGGGCCCGAAGATTTCTTCCTGCGCGATCGTCATCTTCGAGTTCACATCCACGAACAACGTCGGCTCGACATAATGACCCTTTGGCAAATGCCTCGGCACGCCACCGCCTACGATGCAGCGCGCGCCCTCCTGCTTGCCTTTCGCGATGTACGCGAGCACGCGCTCCTGCTGCCGCTTGCTGATCTGCGGACCCTGCAAATGCGCCGGGTTCGTCGGGTCGCCGTACTTCCAGTTCTCGAAGGCCGCCTTCACGAGCGCGACGCCTTCGTCGTAGCGCGAGCGCGGCAGCAAGAGGCGCGTCGTGATCGCGCAGCCCTGCCCGCCATGCACGCACGTCATCGCGGCGCCTGGTAGTGCTGCGGCGAAGTTCGCGTCGTCGAGCACGATGTTCGCCGACTTCCCGCCGAGCTCGAGGAAGACTCTCTTCACGGTCGCCGACGCGCGCTCCATTACGCGACGCCCCGTCGCGGTCGAGCCGGTGAACGTGACGACGTCGACGCGCGGGTCGGTCGAGAGCATTTCGCCGAGCAAGTGATCCGAGGACGCCACGATGTTGAGCACGCCGGGCGGGAGATCGGTGTGCTCGGCGGCGAGCTTCGCGATGTGCGTGGCCGACCACGGCGTATCCGGCGCGGGCTTCAGCACGATCGTGCAGCCCGACGCGAGCGCGGGTCCGATCTTCGCGATGTTCAGATAGAGCGGCACGTTCCACGGCGTGATCGCAGCGACGACACCCGTCGCCTCGCGCCGCAGCAAGCGGCGCTGCGGTTGCCCGAGGAACGAGATGTCCGTCATGCTCCGCTCGTACGGGTACTGCGTCGCCTTCGCCGCCCAGTACTTCATCCCCTCGATCGGTTCGTCCACGTGCATGAAGCCGGTGAGCGTGACGCACGCGCCCGCCTCGGCGACCACGATCGCGCGCAGCTGCTCCTTCTGCGCCTTGAGCGCGTCGTAGAGCTGCGCGATGCACTTCGCGCGGAAGGCGTGATCGCGCGACCAACTCGTCGCGTCGAACGCGCGCCGCGCCGCACCGATCGCGCGCTCCATGTCCTCTTTCGTGCCGTCGGCGACGACCCCGATCACTTCCTCGGTGGCGGGGTTCACGTTCTCGAACGTGGCGCCGTTGCTGGCGCCCACGAGGCGGCCGTCGATCAGGTTCTGCGTTCCGGGAGCCAGCGGGGGAAGTGCCATCGCGAGGAATCTCCGAGTGTTGTTATGGACGCATCACCTGGCCGCCATCGACGTTGACGATCTGACCCGTGACCCACGCGGCGGCGTCCGAGAGCAGGAACAGCAGCGCGGGCACGTGATCGGCGGGCGTGCCCATCCGCGCGAGCGGCAGCTGCGCAACCATCGGCTTGATGAACGCGTCCGGCACGACCGAGTGCAGCGCGCCCGTGTCGGTCGGCCCCGGCGCAATCGCGTTGACGCGGATCTTCTGCGACCCGAGCTCGCGCGCGAGACCTTGAGTGAGGCCGTTCACCGCGAGCTTCGCGAGGCTGTAGTAACCGCCCGCCATCCACGCGGCCGTCGAGGACTGGTTCACGATCGCGCCGCCGCCGCGCTTGCGCATGTGCGGCACACAGGCGCGCGCGCAGAGCAACGCACCGTTCACGTTCACGTTCATGAAGCGCGTGAAGTAGTCCCAGTCGACGTCGATGTAGGGCGCGAGCTTCATGCCGCCGAAGATCGCGGCGTTGTTCACCAGAAAGTCGATGCCGCCGAGCTGCGCGACCGTGCGCTCTGCCATCGCGCGCGTGCTCTCCTGCGAGCCGACGTCCACCTCGAGCGCGAGCGCTTCGCCACCGCTCGCCGCGATCTCACGCGCGACGCGCTCGCCCGCGTCCTTGTTGATCTCGGCGACCACGACGCGCGCGCCGGCCGCAGCCAGCCCTTTCGCGTACGCCTCGCCAATCCCGCCGCCCGCGCCGGTGACGATCGCGACCTTGCCTCGAATGCCAGGAAGCTCCATCGGGGACTCCTCGCGCGCGGCTAGGCCGCGGCGGTTGCCTGCGCGCGCTTGCAATAGCGCACGCGGAACGGTTGTTGGGGACGCACGACCATCGCCGAGTAGTTGTCGACGTAGTTCGCGGGCTCGGCCACGAGCGCGAACTCGAAGCGGCGCAGCAGCACCGAGAAGATCGCCTTCTGCTGCATCAGTGCGAAGTTCGCGCCGAGGCAGCGATGCCGCCCGCCACCGAAGGGCACGTAGCCGAAGGGGTGCTTCGCATCCTCCTCGCGCGGCGCCGCAAATCGATCCGGGTCGAAGCGCTGCGGCTCGACGAAGCACTTCGGGTCGAGGTTCGAGAGCGCGATCGAGATCGCGACGATCGAGCCCTTCGGCACCACCCAATCTTTGTAGGCGAAATCGACGAGTGCGGTGCGCGGCAGCCAGATCAGCGGCGGGTGCAGTCGCAAAGCCTCTTTGACCGCGTTCTCGAGCTGCGGCATTTCGCGCAGCGCCTGATAAGAGACGTCGCGGCCGTCGGCGTAGAGCTTCTCGAGCTCGTCGGTCACGCGCCCGAGGTAGGCCTGGCTGCGCAGCATCTCGACCAGCGACCACGCGAGCGTGCCCGCGCTGGTGTGATGGCCCGCGAACAGCGTCGAGATCAGGATTCCACTGATCAGCTTCGGCGGATACTTCAGCGAGCCGTCCTCACGCTTCAGTCCGAGCAGGACGCCGAGCAGATCCTTCGGCGGCTCCGGCATCGCGAGGCGGTGCTCGATGATGCCGCCGATCAGCTCGTCGAGCCGGCGCTTCGCCCGGTCGCGGCTACGGAAATTCTCGATGTCGACGCTCGAGTTCAGGTAGCCGATGCCGTCGGTGCCTAATTCCAACTCGAAATAGCGGCGACCGAACTCCGGCGTCAGCTCGTCGCGGAAGGGCTTGCCGATCAGGCACGAGCTCGAGGTGTAGATCGTGAGCTCTGCCGCCCAGTCGAGCAGGTCGATCTCGCCCGCGTCGCCGAGCGCGTCACACGCGCGCTCCGCCTCGGTCGCAATGATCTCCGCCGACGCGCGCAGATTCGCATCGCGCAGCGCGGGCGAGCGGATCATCTCGCGGCGCTTCTCGGGCGGCGCGTCGTAGACGACGCCTTCCCCGAAGATCGGACGCATCAGCTCGTTCGAGGTGGGCTGCGGATCGAAGACATCGTCGGCTTGGCGGAAGAAAACTTCCTGCGCCTCGGGGCCGCTGAAGAACACGACGTCGCGATCGAGCAGGCGAAATTTCCCGAGCTCGCCGCACTCGTCGCGCAAACGGCGGAACAAGCCCATCGGGTCGTGTCGCAGCGCCTGCAGATGACCGAAGCGTCGGCCACCGCCAGAGAGCTCGGGGATCGGTCGCGTCATTGGAGGCTCCTCGCGCGCACACTGCGCGGCGGACGAGCGAAGCTATCACGATTTACATTTTGAGTGCAATGTTTGTGTGATAGGCTCGCGGCGGCTCGAAGGAGAGACGCGATGCGAGCGGCCTACGTGGGACTCGGGAACATGGGCGCGCCGATGGTGGAGCGGCTCGTCGCGCAAGGCATCGAGACGACGGTCTTCGATCTCTCGTCCGCGGCGATGGACGCGTGCGTTGCGAAGGGCGCCAAGGCCGCAACCTCCCCGGGCGCCGCCGCCGCGGGCTGCGACGTGATCGGCGTGTGCGTGCCCGAGGACGACCACGTGCGCGCCGTGCTGCGGGGCGCGAGCGGCGTGCTCGCGGGCGCGGCGCGCGGGGCCGTGATCGCGGTGCACAGCACGATTCTGCCGAGCACGGCGGAAGATCTCGCGCGCGAAGCCGCGGGCGCGGGGCTCGGCCTGCTCGATGCGTGTGTGACTGGCGGCGCCGCGCGCGCGCTGCAAGGAAAGCTCGTCTATCTGCTCGGCGGCGAGGCCGAGCACGTCGCACGCATCAAGCCCTACCTCGATGCGTGCGCCGAGCGCGTCGTTCACGCCGGCCCCATCGGCAGCGGCGCGAAGCTGAAGCTGTGCATCAACCTGATTACGTATTTGCAGTGGATCGCGGCCTACGAGGCGATGTCGCTCGCGAAGGCCGCGGGCCTCTCCCAACAAGTGCTCGAGGAAGCCGGACGCGGCAACGGCCAGATCACCGAGCTGATGATCCAGTTCATGGCGCTCCACAAGGCTCCCGACGCCGCGCGCAAGAGCGAGAACATGCAGCACTACCTGCGGACGCAGATGCACACCGCCGAGAAGGACCTCGCCTGGGCGCTGAAGCTCGCGAAGGACTGTGACGTCGCGCTGCCCGGCACCGCGCTCGCCTCCCAGGTCATGGCGCGCGTGTACGGCGTCGAGGACGCCGGGAGGCGTTAGGCGCGCATGGCGACGGCGATCCAGAGCAGCGACCGCAAGCGCGCCAAAGGCGCGCGCGCAGCGAGCCGTAGGCGAGCGAAGTCAATCGGGACGGCACGCGCAGCGAGCCGCGCGCCTGTGAAGCCGAAGGCCTCCGCACGGCGCAGCCAGGCCGAGCGTACCGCCGAGACACGCGCGCGCATCGTTGAATCCGTACACGCGTGCATCTCGGAGCAAGGCTTCGCGCGCACCACCGCTGCGGAGATCGCGCGGCGCGCAGGCGTGACGTGGGGTGCAGCGCAGCATCACTTCGGCGGCAAGGGCGGCATCTGGCTCGCGGTGTTGGAGGATTCCTTCGCGCGCTTCGCCGCAAAGCTCGCCGAGGTGCCCGACGACGCGCCGCTCGCCGAGCGCGTCGCGCAGTTCGTCGCGCGCGGCTGGGAGCACTTCTCGAGCCCGCACTACCGCTCGACGTTCGAGATCCTGATTCACGCGAGCGACGTGCTGCCGCGGAATTCGATGTGGCGCGGGCGCATGGAGGCGGCCTGGGCGCGCATCTGGGCCGAAGTATTTGCGGGCGAGAGGCTGCCGCGGCGGCGCGCGGTGGCGCTGCAGCAGTTCACGGTGGCGTCGCTCGCGGGGCTCGCGTCGCTGCGTATGCTCGAAGGCGAAGCGGGTGGGTCGCGAGAGGCAGAGCTCGCGCTGCTGCGCGATGCGTTGCTGCGAGAGCTGAGCGCGGCGTAGGCTGCGCCTCCGCCACTCCCGCTTCGAGACGCGCGCGCGGAGCGCACAAGGAGTCCTCGCATGGACAAGCTTTCAGGCCAAGTCGCACTCGTCACCGGTGCGGGCCAAGGCGTCGGCCAGGGAATCGCGCTCGCGCTCGCCGCCGAAGGCGCCGCGATCGCGGTCATGGGTCGCACGCGTGCGAAGCTCGACGACACGGTGAAGCTGATCGCACAGCGCGGTGGCCGCGCGATCGCGATCGCGGGCGACGTGTGCAGCGCGGAAGACATCCGGCGCAGCGTGGACACGACCGTTCGCGAGCTCGGCGGCCTGCAGATCCTCGTCAACAATGCCCAGATCGTGCCATTAGGGAAGCTGCTCGACGTGACGGACGAGAGCTTCGGCGACGGCTGGGCCTCCGGCCCGCAGGCGACGCACCGTTTCATGCGCGCCGCGCATCCGCATCTGAAGAAGCGCGGCGGCGTGATCATCAACCTCGGCACTGCCGCCTCGCTGCGCCACGACCCGATCGGCTACGGTTGTTATGGTGCGGTCAAGGAAGCGATCCGCACGCTGACACGCGCCGCGGCGGTCGAGTGGGGCGCAGACGGGATTCGCGCGCTGAACATCATCCCGCTCGCCGAGTCGCCCGGTTTCGCGGGCTGGAAGGCCGCGCTGCCCGACGAGTACGCCGAGTACTGCAAGGGCATCCCGGTCGGGCGCGTCGGCGACTGCGAGAAGGACATCGGCCGCGTCGTCGCGTTTCTGTGTAGCGAGGACGGCAGCTACGTGAACGGGACGAGCATTACGGTGGATGGCGGCAGAGATTTCTTGCGCTGAGTGGAGAGTGCCCCTCCGCTCGCCTTGCCCCGCTTGTTACATCGCGGGCGGGCCCTTCGGCATCGTCGCCTGTACCGCACGCTGGAAGGCCGGGCGCGCCGCCATGCGTTCGAGGAAGCGCTTCACGTGCGGAAATGCGTCCAGATAGGCGTTGTCCGTGCGCTGCATGAGCTGGATGTTGAACTCGAAACCCGCAGCGACCGGCGCGCCGAGCTTCAGCGGAAAGTGCATCATGATGTCTGCCGCGGTGAACTCGTCGCCCGCGAAGTATTCGCGCTTCGCCAACGTGTTCTCCGCGTAGTGCAGAATCCGCTGCGCGCCGGTGCGCGAACCGGCGACGCCGGGAATCTCGAGCCTCGGCGGCGCCTTCACGCCAGCATCCTCCATCGCTTTTGTCAGGCGTCGCTCGGTCACGTCGACGATGATCTTCGCCATCGCCGTGCCTTCCGCGAAGTGAAGGAACTCGAGGTAGGCGGGGAAGCTCGGCGAGCTCTCCGGCGGGCGCAGGCGCGAGCCACTGCCGTACTTGAGCAGCAGGTACTCGAGAATCGCGCTCGACTCGACCATCACGACGTCGCCGTCCTCGACGATCGGCGCCATGCGCATCTCGTGGTGCTTCTCGAGCGCCGCGAGCGAGCCGAGGATGTCGCCCTGAATGAAGTCGAGTCGATACGGGACGCCGAGTTCTTCGAGCAGCCACGCCACTCGCTCGGAACGCCGGCCTTCGATGTGACGGATGACGATCATCGATCTCTCCCTGCGCGGCGCTACGCGAGCCGCTTCTCCATCTTCTGGTGCGCGATCCCAGCTTCGTAGAAGATGGGCCCCACGTTCGCCCAGCCCAGCTTCTCGTAGAACGGGACCACCGCGGCCTGGGCGTGCAGCACGAGCTCGTGCTGACCGAGCGTGCGCGCGTGTGTTTCGACGGCACTCATCAGGTCGCGGCCGAGGCCGCTGCCGCGCAGCTCGGGGAGCACCGCCACGCGCTCGACCTTGTGCTTCGCGCGGTAGGGGCGCAGGCACGCGCTGCCGACCGCGCGGCCGCCAGCGTCGCGCGCGAGGAAGTGGCTGCGCTCGCCGTCCTTGCCGTCGAGCTCGTCGGGCTCGGGTACGCCCTGCTCTTCGATGAACACGCGGCGGCGAATCGCGACGCTCTCGGCGGGCGCGCGGCCCTCGTGCAGTTCGATTCTGATGCCCGGCATGCTGGGCATATTCGCGCGGGCGCCGCAGGCTTGCGAGTCTGCGCGGTGTGAACTTCTTCGCCCATGCCTTTCTCGCCCATGAGCACGACGCCGGCCCGGCGTTCGTGCTCGGCGCGATGTTGCCCGACCTGTGCAGCATGGGCCGCGTGCGCCTCGGCGACGCGCCCTGCGGTGCGCTGGGCGACGGCGTGCGCTTCCACCACGCGAGCGACGCGGCGTTCCACGCGCAGCGCGTCTTCACCCTGCGCTGCGGCGTGCTGTCGAGTGCGCTCGAGGCGCGCGGCGTGCGGCGCGGCCCGGCGCGCGGTGTCGCACACGTCGCGCAGGAGCTGCTGCTCGACGGCTGGCTGGCGCGCGCAGGCGGTGTTCCGCGCGCGTATCGCGACTCGCTGGGCGAGGCGAGCACCTTGTTACGGACCGGCGGGCTCGACCCCGCGCTGAGCGGCGAAGTCGCGCTCGTCTGCGCCCGCGTGCACGCTTCGCCGTTGCCCGAGGCCTACGCGGACGTCGCATTCGTATGCGAACGCGTGGAACGCGCGCTCGCGGCGCGGCCCTTCCTCGCGCTCGAAGCGAGCGAGTTGCCCGCAGTCGCAGCGGCGGTCGGCGAGGCCGCGGCACAGTGCGCGAGCTGGGCGCCGCACGTGCTCGCGAGCGTGCGACGCGCGCTCACGTAGCCCGCGCTCGAGAATTCAACCAAGGAGAATCCATTGAAGATCGACGCAGGCATAATGATTCCTGATCCGAGTGCCGCGGGCGCCGCCGCCGCCCGACTCGAAGCGCAAGGCTTCGGCGCCGCATGGAGCTTCGAGAGCGCACACGACGCGTTCATTCCGCTCGTGCTCGCCGCGCAGACGACGCAGCACATGGAGCTCGGCACCGCGGTCGCGATCGCGTTCGCGCGCAATCCGATGAACGTCGCGCAGCTCGCCTATGACGTGCAGACGATCGCGCGCGGGCGCTTCATTCTCGGGCTCGGCACGCAGATCCAGCCGCACATCGAGAAGCGCTACAGCATGCCGTGGTCGAAGCCGGCGGAGCGCCTGCGAGATTTCGTGCTCGCGATCCGCGCGATCTGGCGCAGCTGGGAGACGGGCGAGCGGCTCGCATACCGCGGCGAGTTCTACACGCACACCCTGATGACGCCTGCCTTCAACCCCGGCCCCAACAAGTTCGGGGCACCGCCAATTTTTCTAGCGGGCGTTGGCCCGAAGATGGTCGAAACCGTGGGCGGGGTCGCAGACGGCTTTCTCGTGCACCCGTTCCATTCACCCAGCTTCCTCGACGCCGTGACGCTGCCCGCTCTCGACCGCGGCCTCGCGACGAGCGGCCGCTCGCGCAAGGACATCGCCGTCTCCTGCCAGACGATCGTCGCGCTGGGCGGCACGCCGGCGCAGATCGAGAGCGCGCGGCAGAAGGCGCGCGGGCAGATCTCGTTCTACGGCTCGACGCCCGCTTACCGAGGACTGCTCGAACACCACGGCTATGGCGCGCTTCATCCGGAGTTGAACCGACTCTCGAAGACGGGCGGCTGGGGAGAGATGATGAAGCGGATCGACGACACGCTGTTCGATCACATCGCGGTCTCCGGAACTCCCGCGGAGGTCGGCGCGAAGCTGCGCGCCCGCAACACGGGCTTCGCCGCGCGCACGACTCTGATGCTCTACGACGAAACGGGCGATGCGGAGGCCGTGCGCGAGGTGATTGCGAGCGCGAGCGCCTGAGACACCCGGGGCGAGCCCAGCCGAGGGCTCGCAAGCTCGTCCGGGTGGACGGCTGACGCCGGGAGAGATCCGCCCGAGTTTCCGGCTCTGCTGACAGGAGGCTGTCACTCGGTGGGCGTACGATCCGCATCTCACCGGCTGCTCCTCCTATCTCAAGTAGCCGGAATTCAAGCGCAACCTCCTGGAGATCCCGATGACTTGCCCGATCGTTTGGTTCGAGGCCGTGGGGCAGCATGCTGACAAGCTCCACAGCTTCTATGGAGAGGTTCTCGGTTGGCGATTTCGCGCCCCAACCCCCGAAACGCCGATGCTCAGGGACTCGCGTCCGGCCTACGCGACGCACGGGCGCGTACGCGACGCGGCCTCCGACGCTCCGCCTTGGTGGGTGACGTTCTACACGCGCGTTCCGGATCTCGACGCAGCGATCGCGACCGCTCGCTCGCTCGGTGGCCGGGTGTTGGTTGCGCCGAGGCGCATGGGCACATCGACGATTGCCGTGGTCGCGGATCCGGAAGGTCACCCGCTCGGACTGTGCAGCTGAGCCTCGTCGCGCTCGTGAACGGAGGCCACCATGCGCCGCGCTGATCGCTTGTTTCGGCTGGTTCAGTTCCTACGCGCGCGCCGCTTCGCGACCGGCGATCAGATCGCCGACGAGCTCGCCGTGTCGAAGCGCACGATCTATCGCGACATCGCCGACCTGCAGACCTCGGGCGTGCCGATCCGCGGCGAAGCGGGCGTGGGATACCGCCTCGAACGCGGCTTCGAGCTAGCGCCGCTGATCTTCACGAGCGACGAGCTCGAAGGTCTGGTGCTGGGGGCCCGAATCGTGGCTGCGTGGGGCGACCCGGAGCTCGCGGAGGCCGTCGGCAGCGCCATGACGAAGGTGGAGGCGGTACTGCCGGATGCGCTGCGTCGTGTGCTGCTCGAGACGCCGTTCTTCGCACCGGGCCTGCCGGGTACCAGCGCGATGGTTGGCGAGCTCGGCTTGCTGCGGCGTGCGATCAGCGAGCGCAAGCTCGTGCACTTCCAATATGCGCGCGGAGACGGCGCGGCGAGTGAGCGCGCCGCGCGTCCGCTCGGCCTCTACTTTTGGGGCCGCAAGTGGACGCTCGCGGCGTGGTGCGAGCTGCGCTCCGATTACCGCAGCTTCCGGCCCGATCGCATGCGCGCGGTGAAGCTGCTCGACACGCGCTTCGATCCGAGCGACGGCATCTCGCTCGCCGGTTATCTCGCGAAGGGCGACCCTGCGGACTGGGAGCGTTGGGAGCAGACACCCGAGCGCGCGGGCACCCCGCCACCGCATCGCGACGCGGCGCACTGATCGCGCTGCGAAAGCGCACGATCTCGCAGCGTGCGGAGTAGGATGCGCGGCGTGTCCAAGCGCGCGCTCATCGCCATCGCCGTCGCCGCCTTGGTGGTCGCGCTCGGTCTCGGCCTCGCGTTGCGCGAGGCGCACACCACGATTCTCTTCCTACCGCCGCCCGCGACCGACTCCGCTGCGAGCGCCGCCCCGGAGCCATCACCCTTGGTACCGAGTGACGGCGGGCCAGAGCCGCCCGCACTGCCAGCCGGCTTTGCGGACGTCGATCTCGATGCCGTGCGCGCCGCGCTGCCCGACAACACGTATTGGCGGCTCGCCGCGCCCACCTCCGATCCTGAACTTCTCGCCGAACGCGAGCGCGCCGCGGCGCTGCGCAACGAGCTCTACGGCAAGGTGCTGTCGGGCACTGGCAGCGACGAGGAGATCGTCGCGTACTTCGACGAGCGCTCGCGCACCGGTGCGGACTACGTCGCCTTCGCCGAATACCTGCTCGAGCACTCCGCGGATCAGCTCACCGATCAGGATCTGACGCTGCTCCACGTCGCGCGGCGCCTGCAGCTCGCGCGGCTGGAGGAGATCCCGCGCAAGCTGCAAGAGGCACGCGAGCGGCGCAGCGCGCAGGAAGAGGCCCGCCGCGCGTGGCGCGAATCCGAACGCGCCTTCGCTGGCGAGGACGACGCGAGCGACTCGGAGTCAGCTCCCTGACGAGAAGACGACGTGTTTCTCGATTGAGCTTTGGTCACTGCGCGTGTTATGTCGGGAGCGCATCGCTCGCGTCAACGACCAGGAGGTGCCCATGTCACTCGCATCCGTCTCGCCCCGCTCGCTCCGGCCGCGCGTCGTCGCCCTGGCGGTAGCGCTGATCGCTTTGCTCGCCGCGTCGGTTCCGGTGCTGGGCATCGGTATCGAAGACGTGGTCGATGGCGGCAACAGCTATGCGTGGGAACAGGTCGAGCTGCCGGGCACGGTTTGCGGAAACGGCTCGCAGTATCGCTTCTACGTCTACGACAACCCCGCATCCAGCAACATGCTCCTGCTGTTCGAAGGCGGCGGCGCGTGCTGGGATTACGACACCTGCAGCGGACGCGCGGGCATCCTCGGCGCGGCTCATCCGAACGGCATCCCCAACAACTACATCCAAGAGTTTCAGCCGAAGTACGTCTCGCCGCTCCTGAACGGTGCGGATCCGGGCATTCCGCTCCGGCCCAAGAAGACGATCGCGACGAGCGGCTACGACATGGTCTACATGCCGTACTGCACTGGCGACGTGCATGTCGGAAACAACGTCGTCACCTACACCGATCAGACGGGGCAGGAACCGCCGATCACCTGGCGTCACGTCGGTTATAACAACACGCGTGCAGCGCTCGACTACCTGCGCAGCCGATTCCACGGCATCAACAAGCTGCTCGTCACCGGGTTCAGCGCGGGCGGAGTCGCCACGAGCACAGCCTACTACCAGGCGCGACGGACGCTGCTGCCGGCGAAGGGCTATCTGCTGAACGACTCGGGGCCGGTCTTCCCGGCGCCGAACGCAACCTACAAATCGCGCCCACTGCACGACCTGATCGAGTCGCAGTGGAACCTCGCTTCGCTCTACGCGACGCTGCCCGCGAGCTTCGACCCGAACGACTTCGGCACGATCAACGACATGGTCGCGCGCGAGTTCCCGACCGATCAACTCGCCTACACCGGCTACTCGAGCGACTACAACTTCTCGCGCTTCTCCTACGAGCGCTTCTACCCGGGCATCACGCAGGCGGGCGTGCTCGCAAACTGGCGCGCGGACCAGAGTAATCTGATCAATCGCCTGAAGACGTACCCGCGCTTCAGCTACCACGTGCCCTGGCAGCGTCCGATCAACGCCAGCCACTGCTCGTCGATCATCACGTTCATCGGCAGCCACGCCTGTTCGAGCATCCGCAAGAAGTACTGGTACGAGATCCCCTGGCCGCAATCCTGGAAGTGCACGGGAACCTTCCGCCCCTTCGAGACGTTCCTGCAGAACTGGCTCGCGAATGACCAGGTGCAGCGCATCGTCGAGACGCAGAACAATTACAACAATGAAGATCCGGGCATGTCGATCGTCGCGCCGCTGATCAACGACGCGCTCGACGGCTAACGCGCACGCGGAGAGGGCATCGGCGTTGCGGGGCAAAGCGCAGCGGAGGGGGCTCGCGGCGCTCGCGTGCGCCTGGCTGGCAGCACTCGCGGGGGCGGACCCGCTGGCGATCGGCGAGCCGCGCGCGGCTGAGCCGTTCACGCTCGAGCAGCGCCTGCTCGATGCAGCGCGGCGCGGCGACGAGCCCACCCTCGATCGAGCGCTCGCGCTGGGTGCGCCACTCGAAGCGCGCGACGAGTTGGCGCGCGGTCCGCTCCTGCTGGCCGCGCGCGATGCACGCAGCCTCGCGCTCGTCGAGCGGTTGCACGCACGCGGCGCGGCGCTCGACGCAGCCGATGCGGGCGGGCGCGCAGCGCTCTCCTGGGCAGCCGCCGCGGGCGACCTGACAATCGTGGATTGGCTGCTCGCCCACGGCGCCGAGCTGGATCGCGCCGATGTGGACCGCCGCACGCCGCTCTTCCACGCGGCGGCGGGTGGACATCTCGGCGTTGCGCGCGCGCTGCTCGGGCGCGGCGCGCAGCCGAACGCGGCGGATCGTTTCGGAGACACGCCACTGATCGTCGCCTGCAGCCGCGGACAGAATGCGATGGCGGTCTTGCTGATCGCGAGCGGAGCCGATCCGGTCGCGCGCAATCAGGAGGGCCGGACTGCCGCCGATCGCGCAGCACCATCGACTCCGGCGTGCCAGGCGGCGGCGGCGCGTTGAGCCTCGTCTGGGCGGCCGCGGGCGGCGCGCTGTATTGCCTCGGCTACGCGGGCTTCGGGCTCTGGCCGCTCGCGCTGATCGCGTGGGCCGCTCTCTGGTGGGCGCTCGAGCGCGTGCACAGCTTCGCCGCCGCCTGTATGTGCGGCTTCGTGTTCGGCGAGGTCGCGCACGCGGGAGGCTTCGCGTGGTTGTTACGGCTCGTGGACGCGTTCCTCGGCGGCGATTGGAAGCTCGGCGCAGCGCTCTTCGCGCTGCACTCCGTCGCGTTCGCGGCGGCCTTCACAGCGCACGCCGCGCTCTACTACGCCGCGCGCCGCCGGGGAGTGCCGCTCGCCGTCGCGGGGCCGGCAGCGCTGGTGATCGTCGAGTGGTCGGTGCCGCAGCTCTTCCCTGCGCATCTCGCCGACGCGTTCGTCGATCGCACGGGGTTCGTTCAGGGCGCGAGCCTCGGTGGACCGCTGCTCGTGAGCGCCCTCGCCGGGCTGGTGAATGCGACGCTGCTCGAGCTCGCTCGCTGGCGCGCTCGCGTCGCGCCGTTCCCACACGCCACTGCGCTGGCCTGCGCGTGCGCCGTCGCCGCAGCCGGCGCGCACGGCGCCTTTCGCGTCGCTGCGCTCGAGCGCGCGGACCGCGACGCGGCCTCGCTGCGCGTCGGCGTCGTCCAGGAGAACGCCTCGCCGCTCGCGAAGCGGCGGAACCCAGAAGCGCTGCAGCGTGCGCACATCGACTCGACGCGCGAACTCTTGGCGCAGGGCGCCCTCGATCTCGTGGTCTGGCCCGAGACCGTCGTCTCGCGCGGTGTCGCCGGCCCGCTGCCGGTGGCTGGCGATCTGATCCGCGGCGACTCGCGCGTTCCGCTGCTGTTCGGCGCCGTCTCGGTGCGTAACGAGGGAAATCAGCGGCGCGTCTACAACTCTGCCCTGCTGATCGAGCGCGACGGCACCATTCGCTCGGGCTACGACAAGAATCTGCTCGTGCCGTTCGCCGAGCGCCTTCCCTTCGCGGACGTGCTCGCGCGCGCCTTCCCTCACGCGCAACACTTCGGCGCGGCGCACGAGACCCCGGCGCTCGTGCTCGATGGGGTGCGTATCGCGACGCCGATCTGTTATGAGGCAGCGGTTGCGAGCTACGTGCGGCGAATGGTGCGGGAGGCGCGGCCGAACCTTCTGGTCATGCTCGCCAACGACGGCTGGTTCGGAGACTCCCACGAGCCGCGCATCCACTTAGCCGTCGCACGGCTGCGCGCGATCGAGCACGGCCGCTGGGTGGTGCGCGCGACCAACGGCGGCATCAGCGCGCTGATCGATCCTGCTGGCCGCGTCGTCGCGCGGACGCCGCTGCTCGAGCGCGCGCTGATGCGCGGCACAGTGCGCGTGCTGAGCAGCGAGACGCTCTATACGCGCGTTGGCGACTGGCCCGGCCCGGTCGCCGCCGCACTGCTCGTGGCGCTGGCTCTGCGCCCGCGCAAGTGTTAGGCGCTCCGGCGCGCGTGCAGCGCAGCCCCCGTCTGTAGTGCGCTCCACAGCGCGCAGATCAGCAGCCCGCCCGCCTCGCGTGCGACTTCGTCGCGGGTGTCGAGCATGTGCCAGCGCGTGAAGGCGGCTTCGCGCCCGCCCAATAAGTCGGGCAGCGCGCGTGCAGCGAGCACGGCGAAGAGCGCGAACGCCGCGGCGTTCGGCAGCAGCGGCAACTGGCCCCGCGCCGCGCGTGCAGCGAGCAGTGCCGCGACGCCATAGATCGCCATCCAGTAGGCGGGATCCGGGTCGTTCCACTGCACCGCGACCGAGACGACGAACAGCGCCGCCATCGCACCCGCCGCGGCGCGGAAAGCACGGCTCACGCGACGCGTCTCGCGCTCACGCGCGCGGCTTGCCCAATGCGCCGGCGTCACGCAGCGCCGCGAGCTCCGCAGCGCTCTTGCCGAGCACGCTCTTCAGCACATCGTCCGTGTGCTGTCCCGTGCTCGGGGCCTTCGCCGGCACCGGCAGCTCCTCGCCCGGAAACTTCACCGGATACGGGAGCATGTCGGCGCCGCACTGCTCGTGCGGATAGAGCGGGAAGCGAGCCTTGAACTGCGGGTCGTCGACGATGTTCCGCGGCGTATTGCAGGGCGCGATCGGGAAATCCTCGTCCTCGCCGAGTGCGATCCACTCGTTCGCGGTCTTCGTCTTGAAGATGTCGCGCAGGATCGCCTGCAGCTCCCGATTGCCGCGCGCGTGGTCGGCGTACTTGCTGCCGGGCCAGCGCTCGAACAAATCAGGGCGCCCGACGCAGAGGCAGAAGTTCTTCCAAAACGCCTGCTCCGAGGCCATGAACAGCACGTGCCCGTCCGAGCTCTCGTAAATCTGGTACCGCACGCCTTCCTTCATGCCGGCGGTCCCCGGCGCGCGGCGCACGTAGCCGTCGGACTTGTTGCCCGTAACGACATCCTCGGGGCGGCGATACGCGAGCCAGCTCTCGATGCGATACCAGTCCATGTATGCGGTCGAGTCGCTTTGCCCGATCTCGAGCTCACAGCCCTCGCCCGTGGCGCGCGCGCGGATCACCGCGGCGAGGATGCCGAGCGCGCCGAACATGGGGCCCGCGTGCATGCCGATCGAGGCGTGCTCCGGGATGAAGCAGAAGCCGTCGTCGTCGACCTCGGGCCTGATCGCGCCACCCCAGGTGTCGAACGCGATGCCGTGTGCGGGCAGATCGCGGTACGGCCCGGTGGCGCCGTAACCCGAGATGTTGCAGAAGACGATCTTGGGATTGATCGCGCGCAAATCCTGATAACCGAGCCCGCGCGCAGCGAGCGAGCCTGGCCGCATCGCCTCGATCACGACGTCTGATTTCGCGGCGAGCTCCCTGTAGAGCTGCACGCCCTCTGGCGTTTTCAGATCGAGCACGATGCTCTTCTTGCCTCGGTGCACGTGCAGATGCAGCAGCGAGACGCCCTCGATCATGGGCCACGTCATGTCGCGGATGTAGTCGCCTGCCGGCGATTCGACCTTGATGACCTCGGCACCGAGATCCGAGAGATGCGTACCGATCGCGCCCGGCCCGAGCAGCGACGACTCGATCACGCGCATTCCTGCAAGGGGGCCACCTTGGTGCATGAGAGATCTCTCCTTTGAGATGGGATTAGAGGATCGCCTGCGCGATCAACTCCTCGAGCCGCGGCGGGTCGGCCCATGAGAGCTGAAGCTGCTTCGCGCGGCGGAAGAAGAGCTGGATGTCGTATTCGATGGAGAAGCCGACGCCGCCCCAAACCTGCTGACACGTTGCGGTGACGTCGCGGAACGTGTCGCACGCGAACAGTTTCGCCATGGGTGCGAGGCGGGCGATCTCGCCGCCAGCGTCGTGCACCGCGGCGGCCTCATAGGCGAGGTACTTGCTGCCGTCGAGCGCGGTCGCGGCGTCGGCGAGATAGTGCGAGATCGCTTGGAACGCGCCGATCGGCTTGTCGAATTGCTTGCGGTCCTTGGCGTACTGAACGGTGATGTCGAGCGCGCGCTGGCAGGCGCCGTTCGCGAACGCGGCGAGCACGACGAGCGCTTCGCGCAGCGCGCGCTCCCAGGCCGCCCAGCCCGCGTTCACCGCGCCGATGCGCGCCGCGTCCTCCACGCGCACCCCCACGAGCGCGACGTCGTATTGCGTGTCGGACGCGAGGCTGCGCACCTGCTTGGCCGCAACACCTCGCGCCTCCGGAGCGACGAGAAAGAGCGTGACGTCATCGAGTGCGTCCCCGGTGCGCGCGAGCACCAGCCAGCGCGTCGCGACCGCGGCGAACGCGACGCCACGCTTCGCGCCGTCGAGCACCCAGCCCGCGCCGTCGCGCCGTGCGCGGGCTTGCACGCCGTTCGGGCCGAAGCCGCGCTGCGGCTCGAGCCACGCAGGCGTAATCACTGCGTCGCCGCTCGCGATGCGCGGCAGCCACGCGCTGCGCTGCGCCTCGTCGCCGACTCCGTTCAACACGCTCGCGCACAAAATGCTCGACACGAACGCCGGCGTCGGCGCGAGCGCTCGGCCGAGCTCCTCGAACGCGATCACCGCCTCGAGCAGCCCCTGCCCTGCGCCGCCGTGTGCCTCCGGCACGCGGATCCCGAGCACGCCCGTCTCGCCGAGCTTCTTCCAGAGCGCTTCGGGCACGCCGCGCGCGTCGTCTTCCATCGCGCGCACGACGGCGACGGACGAGTGCTCGGCGCAAACCCCGCGCACGAGGTCGCGGAGTGCCTGCTGTTCGTCTGTGAAGTCGAGGTTCATCCGCGTGCTACGCGATAACTCGTCGAGTAGCCGCGCGGCCAGCGCGCACGCCGAGTCTTTCCATCCGTTGAGGCCACTGTTCGATCTCCGCTCGGCTTCGCCTCGCTGCGCGCTTCGCTTGCTACGGCCGCCAGGCGTCGCCGCGGCGCGCCCACGGGTTGTCGCCCGCGGCGGTCGGAACGGCGATGCGCGCGCTGCACTCGGTCGATGTCCTTTCGCCGACCTTCAGCGACACCGAGAGGTCGACGAAGCCGCAACCCGTCGCGTCCTTCTCGACTTTCTCGACTCTGCCGTGGAACACCATCGTGTCGCCCGGGAACACCGAGTCCTTCATGCGGAACTTGATGTGCGCGAGCCGGCCGTAAGGCCCCGTCCAGTCGGTGATGTAACGCTCGAAGTAGGAGGCATTATGGGGCGTGTTGATGAAGATGTTCCTCACGCCGTTGCGGCCCGTCGCGAAATCCTTGTCGTGATGCATCGGCCGCCAGT
>JANNKN010000458.1:0-2733 GCA_031396315.1 Deltaproteobacteria bacterium | reverse complement strand
GCGCAAGCGCGCGCGGCGCGGCGCGCGGCGCACGCCTCGCAGGCATTAGGGGCGCCTCGGCCTGCCCGCGCCGCGCGGGTGGTGCGTCTCGACCAGATCGCGCATGCGGCCGCCGCTCACGTGGGTGTAGATCTGCGTGGTCGCGAGGTCCGCGTGGCCGAGCATCGCCTGCACTGCGCGCAGATCCGCCCCGCCCTCGAGCAAGTCAGTCGCGAACGCATGCCGCAGCACGTGCGGCGAAACCCGCTCTTTGGCGATACCGGCGCGCGCCGCGAGCGTGCGCAGGCGCGCGAAGAAGTTCTGCCGCGTCATCGCGCCGCCCCGTCCGGTCACGAACACCGCGTCCCCGCCCCGGCCGCCCACTCCTCGATCGCGAGCCAGGGCATTCGCTCGGCTCGCCTTCGCCTCGCGGCGCGCAGCTCCCCAGCGCTTGCCTTGGGCGAGCAGCGTCGGCCGCGCATCGCGCAGGTAGCTCTCGACCGCATCGAGCGCGGGCTCACTCATCGGCACGAGCCGCTCCTTGCGCCCTTTGCCGAGCACGCGCACGACGCCGGCGCGGCGATCGAGCGCCGCGACCGGCAACGACACCAGCTCCGAAACCCGCAGACCCGAGCCGTACAACACCTCGAGCATCGCCCGGTCGCGCAGGCCGAGTGCGCCATCGGGCGCCGCGGCTTCGATCAGCGCAGCTGTTTCGTCGGGCCGCAGCGTGCGCGGCAGCGTGCGCGGCAAGCGCGGCGCCGCGACGCCTTCACTCGCGTCGCGCGTGCAGCGGCCGGTCGTCACGAGGTACTGCGCGAAGCGCCGCACCGAGACCAGCATGCGAGCCCGCGAGCGCGCGCCGAGGCCCTGCGCCTCGAGCGAGGCGACGAAGCCCGTGATGTGCTCGCGCGCGAGCGCACGGGGTGAAGCCACGGATTCTCGCGCGAGAAACTCTGCGAAGCGCGCGAGGTCGGAGCCGTACGCCTCGATCGTCTTCGGCGCGAGGCCGCGCTCGATCGCGCCGTGGCGCAGAAAGCCGTCTACGGCGCTCGGGATGCCAGGCGCGACTTCGCTCGGCACCGCCACGTCAGCCATGCGCGTGCGCCGCGGCACCCGGCGTTCCACCCACCGCGATCAGCAGCTCGCGCTGGAGCCGGTCGACCTCGTCGGGATCGAGCAATCGCTTCTGATCCGGCGTCTTCACGTAGAAGCTGTCGGCCGCCTGATCGAGCACGGTCGTGGCCTTCGAGACGTAAATCTCGAGGTCGTGGGCCGTAATCGTTCGCGTCAGGTCGTGAAGCAAGCCGAGCCGGTCGTCCGCGTTCACGTCGATCACGGTGTAGAAATCCGAGACGTCGTTGCGCACCGCGACGCTCGGCGGCGTATGCGAGACGATGCGCTTGGCGCCGAACGCGGGTCGGCGCTGCTTCGCAATCAGGTCCGCGACGCGCAGCTCGCCCGCGAGCACGCGCGCGAGTGACGCCTCGAAGCGCGTCCAGCGCTCCGCACGCAGCTCCTCGTCGCCGTCCGGCGTGCCGACGCGATAGACCTCGAGCGCGAGGCCATTCTTGGTGGTGTAGACGTGCGAGCCGAGAATGTTCACGCCGGCCGCCGTGATGCAGCCCGCGACATCGGAGTAGAGGCCGTGCTGGTCGCGTGCACACACGATCAGCTCGCTGAAACCGGCGCGCATGTCGCGCACGGTCTGGGTGACGGCGCAGCGCTCGGGGTCGAAAGCGAGCAACGCGAGCGCGTGGCGCGCAATCTGCGGGGGCGTGTGCGAGACGAAATAGCGCCTCGGCATCATCTCGAAGAACGCATCGATGCGCGTCTCCGCGACGCCCATCCCCGCGAGCTCTTCGCGCGCGGTGGTCATGCGCTGCTCGATTCGGCCCTCGATCAGCTCGAGCGCCATATCCTGATCTTCACCGCCGGCCTCGAGGAACTCCGCGGTGCGCTCGAACAGCTCGCGCAGCAGCTCCGAGCGCCATTCCGTCCAGGCGGATTTCGAGCTCGCGCGCATGTCCGCGAAGGTCGCGAGGTACAGGCTGTGCAAATTTTCGCGATCGCCGCAGGTGCGCGCGAACTCGACGATCACCTTCGGATCGGAGAGATCGCGACGCTGTGCAACGTGCGACATCAACAAGTGATGCCGAATGATGAAGTTCGCCCGCGCCGCTCGCTCTTCGGGAAGGCCGAGGCGAGCCAGGCACTTCTCCCCGAGCTCGGCGCCGATCGCGGAGTGATCGCCGCCGTAGCCTTTGCCGATGTCGTGCAAGAGGCAGCCGAGATACACCATCGCCAAATCTTCGGTCGTTTGAATGAGCTCGCTCAGATCGGGCACCAGCGATGCGTACTTGCCTTGCCAGAGCCGCCTCAGCTCCTCGACCAAGAAGATCGAGTGAACGTCGACCGTGTAGGTGTGATAGATGACGTGCTGCCAGCGGCACACGATGTGCTCCCACTCGGGGAGATAGCGCCCGAGCAGGCCCGTCTCGTTGAGCGCCATCAGCGTGCGCATTACGCGATGCGGCGAGGCGAGGATGCGCAGGAACGCAGCCGCCGCCGCCGCCGGATCGCGCTGGAAGGCCTCGTCCACGAGGTGGAGGTTCTCGCGCACCAGCCGCCGGGCCATGCGCGAGAGCGGCACCTGGTGATCCTGGGCGACGGCGAAGGCGAGTAGCAGCCGCACGGGCCGCTCGCGCAGATGCGCGGCGTGCGGGATCTCGAGCTGATCGCCCGCCTTCCGGA
>JANNKN010000448.1:0-4954 GCA_031396315.1 Deltaproteobacteria bacterium | reverse complement strand
GAGCGGCGTCACGTCGAGCAGCAGCAAGTTCTGGTCGTCGGAGACGAGGCTCTCGGCCTGCAGCGCAGCGCCGACGGCGACGACCTCGTCGGGATTCACGCCCTTGTGCGGGCGCTTCCCGAAGTGATCCGCGACCGCCTGCTGCACGAGCGGAGTGCGCGTCTGGCCACCCACCAGAATCACTTGATCGATGTCCTTCGGCTGCACGCCCGCGTCGAGCAAGCACTGCTCGACCGTCTTCAGCGTCTGGCTCACGATGTCGTGCACGAGCTGTTCGAGCAGCTCGCGCGTCATCGAGTACGAGAGGTGGCGCGGACCGTTTGTGTCGCTCGCGATGAACGGCAGGTTCACCTCCACCGATTCGCGCGCGGAGAGGTCGCACTTCGCCTTCTCGGAGGCGTCCTTCAGGCGCTGCATCGCCATCGGATCGCCGCGCAGGTCGATGCCTTCCTTCTCACGGAACCAGGCGAGCAGGTGATTCACGATCCGGCGATCGAAATCCTCGCCGCCGAGGAAGGTGTCGCCGGCAGTCGCGAGCACCTCGATCACGCCATCGGAGAGCTCGAGCACCGAAATGTCGAAGGTGCCGCCGCCGAGGTCGTACACGGCGACTTTCTCGTCCTTGCCCGGGCGGCTCATGCCGTAAGCGATCGCGGCCGCGGTCGGTTCGTTCACGATGCGCAGCACTTCGAGGCCCGCGATCTTGCCTGCATCCTTCGTGCATTGACGCTGGGCGTCGTTGAAGTACGCGGGCACCGTAATCACTGCTTCCTTCACCGGCTCGCCGAGATATTCCTCCGCGACGCGCCGCATCTCGCGCAGCACCGTTGCCGAGAGCTCGGGTGCCGTGAACGTCTTGCCGCCGATCACGACGCGCGCGTCGTCGTTCGGGCCCCGCACGATCTCGTAGGGGTAGAGCTCGATCGACTTCTGGACTTCATCAGTGTCGAAGCGGCGCCCGATCAGACGCTTCGACGCCGTGACCGTGCCCTTCGCGTTGGTGATCGCTTGACGCTTGGCGAGGTGGCCGACCAGACGCTTGCCGTCCTGCGTGATCGCGAACATCGAGGGGGTCGTCTTGTACCCGCCTCCATTGGGCACCACGGTGACTTGACCGTTCTCGACGACGGCCACGCACGAGTTGGTCGTCCCCAGGTCGATTCCAATCACGCGACTCATGTCCCCTCCTGATCGGTCAGCGAATCGAGCGAAGCCCGGACTTCGCTTCTTTGTCGTTCGGATCGATGCGAAGTGCGGCTTCGTATTCGCGCTTCGCGTTGGCCGCGAGGCCGGCCGCGGCGTACACGCTCGCGAGCAGCTTCCGGTAATCGCCGTTCGCGGGCGCGACATCGACGGCGTGCGCCGCGAGCTCCTTCGCACGCTTCAGATCGTCCGAGACCTGCAGCGAGAGCTTCGCGGCGCGAAAGGCCAGCTCGGCGTCGCCCGGGCGGAAGTGCAGCGCTTCCTCGAGGTGATCGAGGGCGACGGCGTAATCGCGCATCTCGAGCGCGCTCTCGCCTTGCTTCACGAGGTGCTTCGCGCGCTCCTCGTGCGCTTTGCGCTGCACGTTCGGAAATTCTTCGCGGTAGGCAGAGTTATCAGGGTCGTAGGCGATCGCGAGCCGCACCGCGCCCGCCGCCTCGAGCCAGCGAGAATTCCCGAATGCGGTCATGCCCTGCTCGAAGAACGCCTTCGCCTTGCGGCGGCGCTCCCGATGGAAACGCGCGTGGCCGGCCATCGACGAGACGCGCTCGCGCAGCCGGCGGCGCGCGTCGATGCTCGAGGCGCGCGCGCTCGTGGCGCGCGCTGCGTCCAGCGCGATGCGCGGGGCGCTCTCGTTCGACTGCACTTCCTTGCGCGTGGTCGGATCCGACAGCAACTCGTAGGCCTCGAGCAGGCGCTTGAAGCAGCTCTCGATCAGCTCTTTGAAGGGCCCCGTCCTGCGCCGGAAGTAGCGATCGGGATGCAGCTTCTTCGAGAGTGCGAAGTAAGCCTTCTTGACGACGCGCGCGTCGGCGTCGGCGGTGACACCGAGAATCTCGTGGTAGCGGCGGCCTAGCCTCGCTGCGAACGCGAGAATCTCGCGCTGCAGCGCGACGTCGATCTCGAGCGAGGCGTCGACGTCGGGCAGCGTGAGCACCTTGGGCGGCGCAGTCAGCGGCACGGGCGTCGAGCGCTCAGCGGCGGGCTGCGCGCTGGCAACTTTCTCGGCCTGCGCAGCCCCGTCCGCTTTCGAGCGGCCGGCGGCGTGCGGATCTGCAGCCGGAGCCTTCCGCTCTTTCGCGTTGGAGGCCGCGCTCACCGGAGCCGCGACGAGCACGCCATCCTTCAGCCAGCGCTCGAGCAACCGGTCGACTTCGTGGGCCGACAGCGCACCCATTTGGCGAAGCGTGCCCCAACTCGTGTGGCCATCGACGCGCGAGAGCAGGAAGCCGGCAGCCGGATCGAGCGCGAGCGTGGTCGGCACGACGTCGGGCGCAAGTGCAAGCACTTGCGCATGCGCCTTGCCCTGCGTTTCTCCGACCCGCATCTCCCCTCCGAAACCCCGCCCACGCGAGGCCCTTCCCGGAGCCCGGTATCGGCGGGTCGAATGGGGAAGCTGAGAGCCTGGGGCGCCCGTTCGCGAAGCCCGCGTGCAGGTAGCCCGCAGGGATGCCCCCCGAGCAGTGCCGCTAGCCGACCTTCCGCGAGCGGGTAGGTCGGGCCATGAAGACCGTGCCTACGCCCCCGTCCGTGAAGATCTCGAGCAGCACCGCGTGCTGCATGCGGCCATCGACGATGTGGCTGCGGGTGACGCCTCCCCTCAGGGCTTCCAGGCAGCACTGCACCTTCGGGATCATGCCGCCCTTGATCGTGCCTTCGGCGATCAGCCGTTTCACGTCCGCCTCGGTGAGCTGCTTCAGCAGCTTCCCGTTCGCGTCCATCACCCCCTCGACGTCGGTCAGCTGCATCAGCTTCTCGGCGCCGAGCGCCGCCGCGATCGCCCCGGCGGCGTCGTCGGCATTCACGTTGTAGGTGACGCCCGCCTCGTCGACGCCGATCGGCGCGATCACCGGAATGAAGCCGGCGTCGCACATCGCCGTGATCGGCCCCGGGTCCACCGCCACCACTTCGCCGACACGGCCGAGATCCTTGCCCGCGCGCACGCGGCGCTTCACGAGCAATAGGCGCCCGTCGTTCCCGGTGAGGCCGACCGCCTTGCCGCCGGCGCTCTGGACGAGCCCGACGATCTCGCGGTTCACGCTGCCGCCGAGCACCATCTCGACGACTTCCATGGTCGCATCGTCGGTGACGCGCAGGCCGTCGACGAAGCGCGAGTGGATGCCGAGCCGCCCGAGCGTGCCTTCGATCTGCGGCCCGCCGCCGTGCACGATCACCGGGCGAAGCCCGATGAACTTGAGCAGCACGACATCGGTCGCGAAGGACGCGCGCAGCACCGCGTCGGTCATCGCGTGGCCGCCGTACTTGATCACGATCGTCTTGTCGCGGAAGCGGCGGATGTAAGGCAGCGCCTCGATCAGCACTGCCGCCTTGTCGATCAGGGCCTGCACCATCGCTCCTCCGAGCACTCCAGTGATTAGGACGCGCCGCGCGCGGCCCTACGCGCCTCGGCGACCTCTTCGATCGTCTGCACCAGACTGCGGTAGAGCAGCACGTTGCGCACCGCGGCGGAGAGCGCGGCCGAGAGCAGCTCGCCGAGCTCGGGCGTCGCCTGCGCCGGCGAAGCCGGAAACGCGCGGAACACACCGATCGGCTTGCCACGGAAGCGCAGCGCACCGCACAGCAGCGGGCCCACCGCGCCGTCCGCGGGCGTGTCGCTCTCCACGTCGAAGCGCGGGTCGCGGGTCGGATCGCCGGTCGCGACGAGCTGGCCCGTCGCGAGCACGCTGCCCGTCAGTCCGCGCGTGGGTGAGAGCTGCGCGCGGTCAGAGCGCCGCCCGCCCGCGTCGCACTCGGCTTCACGCGCGAGCTCGCCCGTCTCGGCGTCGCGCAGATAGATCGCGACCGGCGCGGCCGAGAGTGCGGCAGCGATTGGCCGCAGCGCAGCGTCGAGCACGCGGGCGGGCTCCACCTCCGCGGTGACGGCGTCGCAGATCTCGCGCGCGAGGTCTGCGCTGCGCGAGTCGGATGCGGCGGCCTGCGGCTCGATCAGCGGCTGCACTGCGGTCGAGACCGCGAGCGTCGGGTCGGTCTGGAGGAGGGCCGGGCTCTCCCCGTCGAACTCGAGGTCGACCTCGAGCTCGGCCTCCGCTTCCGCGACCGGCGGCGCTTGCAGCATGTGCGCGACCTGGCCGGCGATGATGCGCAGCAGTGCGAGATCCTCGGCGTCGAACGCGTGACCGCCGCTGCGCTCGGTCGCGCACAACACGCCGAGCGTGCGCGCGCCGGCGATGAGCGGGGCCACTGCGAACGACTGCGATGCGTAGCTGCCCGCAGCTTCGCGCGTGGCGAAGCGTGCGTCGGCGCCGACATCCGCGACGAGCAGCGCCTCGCTGCGTGCGTGGGCGAGCCCCGCGACACCGTGGCCCACGAGCACGCCAGCCATCTCCGCGGGCGCGACCTTGTTCCCCACCGCCGCCACCACCTTCAGCTCGGCGTCGGCATCGTCCACGAGCATCAGCGATGTGCGCGCCGCACCTAACACCTCTGCTGCCGCGCGCACTGCGAGCGAGCGCACGTCGTCCTGGGTCGACTCCCCGTCGCGCGTCTGCGCCCACAGCTCCGCGAGCACGCTCTGCAGCCGCTCGACGCGCGTCTTCAGCGTCTGCCAGCCGTTCGCGATGCCGAACGTCTCGAGCGCGCGCCGCACCGAGAGCAGCAGCTCCTCCTCGTGCAGCGGTTTCGCGAGATAGTCGAAGGCGCCGAGCCGCAGCGCCTCGAGCACGTGCTCCTCCTGCGTGCTCGCGGAGCTGTGGGCGCAGACGCGCGACGGGGAGTCGACCCAGGACGACGT
>JANNKN010000205.1:0-7965 GCA_031396315.1 Deltaproteobacteria bacterium | reverse complement strand
GCTTTGAGCCGCGCCTCCCGCGCGCTTCGCGCCTCACGAGCAGTGGGCTTGTTACGGAGAGCTGCGCTCTGCCTCGGCCAGTTTGTCGAGGTGGAGGTGGTGGGTCAGGTCGCCAATTAGGTCCATGAGGATGTGGCGGGCGCTGAAGCGCCAGGCGCCGGCGGATTTCTCGAAGCGGTCGTGGTAGCGGCCCGCGACGATCACCTGAACGGGAGTGCCCGGCGCGCCTTGGAGGACGGTGAAGCGGGAGCGGGCGCTGGCGGCGGCTCCGCCCGCGTCGAGCTCGATCAGCACGTTGGTGGTGACGTGCTGTGTCTTCGGCGTGCCGTCGTCGTAGAGTTTCACGAGCGACTTGTTGAGCTGCGCGACCTGCTTCCAGTCCGTGATCGGTGCCTGGTCGCCGGCGCGATAGGCGGCATGCTCGAACAGGCGTGCCATGCCGTCGAGGTCGCCGCGGTCGATGCGTTCGGCGTAGGTGAACAGCAGGTTGCGAATCGCTTGCTCATCACTCGTCATCGGCAGCCTCTTCAGATCGGGAAGTTCGGCATCACCTCGCGGGTGAGCAGGCGCAGCGATTCGTCCCAATGGGCTTGCTCGCTGCTGAAGTCGTAGATCATCGCGAGCAGCGTGCCGAAGCCGCCGGTCGTGGCAGCGAGATTCGCGAGCTTGCGCGTCACCGTGTCGGGCGAGCCGACTAGCCAGGAGCGCTCGATCAGGTAGTCGACGTCGAGCGACTTCTCAGGGTCGCCCGGATGCAGGAAGTGCTGCGCCATCCCGCTACCGACGTAGAAGGGCAGTAGGTAGTCGCGCCAGGTACGCCCGAGCGCGCCGTCGCGCACGCGGCGCTTCGCCTCGGCGTCCGTCGGCGCGACGTAGATCTCGCGCACGAGCCGCCAGTCCGCGCGCTGCGGCGTCCTCCCGCTGCGTCGTGCGCCTTCCTCCACCGATTTCCAATGCGACGCGGTGTGGGCGTCGTTCAAGGAAATCGAGAGCGGCAGGAAGCCGCGCTCGCCGGCGAGCTTCAGCGTCTCGGAACTCGCCGAGAGGCCCGCGATGCCGATCGGCGGATGCGGCTTCTGATACGGGGTCAGGTGGAGCTTCAAGAAGTCGAAGCCCGATCCTGGCTTGCGCACTTTCCAGAACGAGCCGTCGAAATCAAAGGGCTCGCCGCGCCAGAGCTTCAGCATGATGTCGAGGGATTCGAGCAGCATGCGCCGGTTCTCGCCGCCCGCCGCGTCGATGCCGAAGAGCGCGAGATCGCTCGGCAGTGCGCTGATGCCGACGCCTAACATGTATCGCCCGCGCGCGAGGTGATCGAGGAACGCCACGCGGTGCGCGAGCTCGATCGGGTGGTGGTACGGCAGCAGGTGCGCGCCAGGACACAGCTTGATTTGCGACGTGCGCAGCAGCGCCTGCGCGATCAGCAAGTCTGGCGCGGGCACGGGTTCCCAGGGCGCGGTGAAGTGCTCGCCGATCCACGCTTCGTGGAAGCCGAGCCGGTCGAGCTGCTCGAGCTGTGCGAGATCCCACTGCAACGCGTCGTAGAGCGGCCGCTCCGGGGGGTGCGAAGGCATGAAGAAGGCGCCGAGCTTCATCGTGAAACCCCTGGATTCTGCACGGTTTCCCACAGCCGCCGGTTCGCCTCGTTCGGCGCGAGCACGACGCGGCAGGGGTCGTCGAGCTCGAGCGTGGCGCGGCGCTCGGCTCCATAGCGGGGCCACGTGCCCGCGCATGCACAGCTCGGGTCGCCAGTGCGCGCGAACGCGGACCACGCATCCATTACGGCGTGCGCGACGCGCGTCGCCGCCGCGCCGCTGCCTGAGAACTCGCGCAACGCGGGCGTGGTGTCGTAGCTGCCGAGCGCGAACGGCACGTCGAGCGCGTGACACGCGCCGAGCGCGCCGCCGCTGGCTGGGGAGCGCCACCTGAAGCGGTACATCCAGGTGTCGGCGCGCACGCGCGACTGCGCCTCCGCCAGGCGCGCGCTCGGCACGAACAGGCTCGCGTCCGTCTCGAGCGCGAAGAAGCGATCGAGTGCGCTCGCGCCCGGGTACGCCGCCACGATTCGCTGCGCGGCTGCCAGCCACGCCGCGCTCGAGCCCGGCAACTTCGACGCCACGAACGGAACGAGCGCGGCTTCGGGCATCGCGCCGAAGCCCGGGACGAGCTGGAACAGCCGCATCTCGTCGGCCGTGGTTCCGATGATGACTGCGACCTCGCGGGCACTGGCCGCGGCGATCGCCCGCATTGGCCACTCGGGCAGCGACGCGCCGTCGATCACCGGCGCGAAGAACATGCCGATGCGCCGAGGCCCAGGCTCCGCGCACTTCGCTTGCGCTTCGAGAATGCGCTCGGCAGGCAGCGCGCGCAGCCACGCGAGGTCGCTCGCGTCGCCGCCGAGCTGCTCAGCGAGCAGCTTGGCGCGGGCGGCGGCTTCCTCGGCGCTGAGCTGACCCTCCGGCGCAGCGCTCTGCACGATCGCGCGCGCGAACAGGCCGCGCGCCGCCGGCATCGCGAGCAGTGCGACGAGGCTGCCCGCGCCGGCGCTCTCGCCGAAGACCGTGACACGGGCGGGGTCGCCTCCGAACGCGGCGATCTCGCGCTGCACGAAACTCAGCGCCGCGATCTGGTCGAGCAAGCCGAGGTTCGTGCGGCCGACGCCGAGGTGCAGGAAGCCGAGCGCGCCGACCCGGTAGTTGAGGCTGACGACGAGCACGTCGCCGCGCCGTGCGAGCGCCGCACCCTGATAAGCGGGGCCTGCGGCGGTGCCGGTGCTGAATGCGCCGCCGTGGAGCCAGACCATCACGGCGCGCGGCTCGCGTGCCGGCGCTGCCGGGCGCCACACATTCAGCGTGAGGCAGTCCTCGCTCTGCGCGTGCTCGGCGAGCAGGCCGAGCTGGAGCGAGAGCCCGTCGCGCCCCTGCATCGGAGCGGGCCCGTGCGCGAGCGCGTCGCGCACGCCGCGCCAGCGTGCGGCCCGTTGCGGCGGCTCGAAGCGCAGTACGCCGACCGGCGGCGCGGCGAAGGGGATGCCGAGGAACGCCTCGACACCGTCGCCGGCGAGGCCGCGTAACATTCCGAGCGAGGTCGCGACTTCGGGCGCAGGCATGCGGAGCACGGTGGCTCACGCGGGCGACGGGCTGCAACCGAAAGCGGCGCACGCTCGACTCCCCGCGTGATAAGGAAGGGCGATGGCACGCGCCGGATTGAAGTCGTCGAGCAGCGCCCTGCGCGTCGCATGTGCGCTGGGCGTCGCGTTCGCAGCCGCTTCGCCAGTCCTCGCGCGCGACTGGTGGATCGGCCGCTCGGCTCACTTCGAGGTCTGGAGCGGCGCGAGCGAGCGGGAGACGCAGGAGATCGTCGATCAGATCGAGCTATTCCGCGCGGTCGTGCTCCAGCGGACCCGAGTCGAAAAGCTCGAGCCGCAGATCCCCACGACGCTCGTGATCTTCGACAAGGCGCGCGAGTTCGCACCCGTTCGGCCACGCCGCGGCGTGGCCGGCTTCTTCCAAGCCGCCGTCCATCGCAACTTCCTCGTGGTCGACGCGAGCCGCCCGCTCGAGGCGGTACAGATCGCACAGCACGAATTCGGTCACTTCGTGCTGGCGAGCGCGACGCGGCTCTCGGCGCCGGCTTGGTATCACGAGGGCTTCGCGGAGCTGCTCTCGACCGTTCGGCGCGACGGCGACGTGATCGTGGTCGGTGAGGCACCGCCGGAGCGATTGCGCATGCTGGTCGGCGGGAACACGATCCCGCTCGCGCGCGTGCTCGGCGGTACGGAGGTTCTGCGCTGGTCGAATCCTGCGCTGAGTGCGTTCTACGCGCAGTCGTGGCTGCTGACGCACTACCTGCACTGGGGCGCTGCGGTCGGTTTTTCCGATCGCAGCAAACAGATGCTCGAATACCTCTCGCTCGTCGACCGCGGCGTCGACGTCGAAACGGCCTGCACGCGCGCGTTCGGCGTGAGCATCGAGCAGCTCGAGAAGGAGACGCTCGCCTATCTCGCGAAAGGGAAGCTCGCCTATCAGAAGCTGCCTGCGAAAGACATCGCCGCGCCGCGCGGCATCGCGCTGGCGCGGCTGAGCGGCGCCGATCGAGACGCGCTGCTCGCGGATCTCGCGCTCGCGATCGGCGACGAGGCCTTCGGCGCGGCGGAGAAATGGCTGACGTCGGCGTTGCGCGCGCAGCCCGATCACGCGCTCGCGCTCAGCTCGCGCGCATGGCTCGCTGCTGCCCGGGAGGACGACGACGCGGGGGGTTGGATCGCGCGCGCTCGCGCGCTAGCGCCCTCCGATGCCGGGGCGAAGCGGCGAATCGCCGACGCGCTCGTGCGTCATGTCGCTCGCGCTCCCGAAGCCCTCGACCAAGCGCTCGCCCTCTACACCGACGCGCTCGGCGACGAGGCCACGCAGGCGGCGGCGCTCGTCGGCATCGCCCACGTCGCGCAAGAGCGCGGCCAGCTCGATGTGGCGATCGAGGGGCTGGTCGCCGCGCGCAACCTACTGCCGGCGTTCGACCGGCTCGACTACGAGTTGGCGCAGCTCTACGTCGCGGTGAATCGCGTCGACGAGGCGCGTAGCTCGCTTCGGCGCGTCTTGGCTCGCTCGCACGACAGCGCCGCGATCGCGGTCGACCTGAGCGGATTCGAGACGCTGCTGAAAGACGTCGGCTTCCCGGACGAGGGGGCGCTCGCGACCAGACACCTCACGGCTCGGCTCGATGTCGACGCGCCGGAGCCGGGCGCCGACACGGCGCGCATCCCGCTCTCCGAGGTGCGCGGACGCGCAGGGCTCTGGGAGTCCGCATTTCACGATGTCGTGATCGTGCTGGACGAGTCCGGCAGCACCTTCGCCGCGAGCGGGAGCGACATCGACGGAGATGGCTCCGTTGGGCGAACGATCGGCAACTCGGGCAAGTCGACCGACCCCGGGGATTCGATCTTCTCCGCGGAACGGGTCGCCGCGGCGCGCCTCGCCGAGCAGTTCGACACGGGCTTCGTCCGAGTCGGGCTGGTGGGGTTCTGGCACGACCGAGTCGTCCACGCAGCACTCGGCGCTCCCGAGGTGCTGCTCGGCTTGTTACGAAACGACGCAGTGCACCAGCCGCGCGATGGCGGCGCGACCAGCATCGCGCTCGGGCTCATCGGCGCGTTCGAGGAGCTCATCAAGGCGCGCGATCCGAACGTCCGGCGCCAGCGCACGATCTTGCTGTTGTCGGACGGCATCCCCACCATGCCCTCACCCAAGCTCGGGGAGAAGCAGGCGCTCGAGCTCGCCGATCGACTCGCCGAGTACGGGATCCGCGTTCATGCCTTCGCGCTCGGCAAGGAGGCGCTCGAAGGCACGGACGCGTTTCGCGAGATCGCGGCGCGCACGGGCGGGAAGTTCGTGCCGGTCGCGCAGCCTGCGGACGTGGTGTCGTTCCTGCGCGAGGTGAGCCTCACCGGCCTCGAGGGCGTGACCGTGCGGAATCTCACGACGAAGCGGCCAGGACGCGGAGTGCGCACCTTCCCGGACGGCAGCTTCGACGCGTTCGTCGAGCTGGCGCCCGGTGAGAATCAGATCGAGGTCAGCGCTCGCGTCGAGGGCCGCGAGCCGCTCGTCGTGGTGCGCAGCGTGACTCATTCACCCGCGCCGAAGGGCGATCCGGTCGCGGAGTCCGAGCTGGCGCAACTGGTCGAGACATTGCGGTTACGAAACACCGAGACCCAGCTCGTACGTCGAGCTCGAGCAGCGCGAGCGCAACAGCCGGCGCGTGCGGGCGCCGAGCCCGAGCGGTCGGCGGGTCTCCGCAGCGTCGAGATTCGCGTGTTGCCGGAGGACGCGGAAGACGGGGCGTCGCGCGAGGCCGGCGCCGAGGATTAGGGGCGGGTTCCCGCGACGGTCTCGGGCCACGGCGCACGAGAGTGCGACGCGAATCGCACAACGAACGGCGCGATCGATGCCGGATCGCGCGGGTTCCGCAGGAAATGCGCCCCGCGTGGAAGCGAAGCCCATCGCACCGGCACTACAGTCCACGTTTCACGAACCGGAGGCGCCCATGGATTTCGAGATCCCCAAAGAGATCAGTGATTATTTGGAAGTGCTCGACGCATTCATCCAGGTCGAGATCAAGCCGCTCGAGCAGGAGAACATCAAGTACTTCGACCATCGGCGTGAGCACGCGCGCACGGATTGGGAGAACGACGGCCAGCCGCGCAGGGAGTGGGAGGAGCTGCTGCGCGAAATGCGCCGGCGCGCCGACAAGGCCGGCCACCTGCGCTTCGCGCTGCCGAAGGAATTAGGCGGCAAGGACGGCTCGAACCTCGCGATGGCGATCATCCGCGAGCATTTCGCCAGCAAGGGTCTCGGGCTGCACAACGACCTTCAGAACGAAGCCTCGATCGTCGGCAACTACCCCACCGTGCTGATGATGTGGCACCGCGGCACGCCCGATCAGAAGAAGGAATTCTTGAGCGGCATGCTGGACGGCAGCAAGCGCGTCGCGTTCGGGTTGACCGAGCCGAATCATGGCAGCGACGCGCTCTTCCTCGAGACGACAGGCGTCAAGGAAGGCAACGAGTGGGTGCTGAACGGCATGAAGCGCTTCAACAGCGGCATGCACAACGCCACTCACGACATGGTGTTCGCGCGCACGTCCGGCAAACCCGGCGACCCGCGCGGCATCTCCTGTTTCCTCGTACCCACCGACTCGCCCGGCTTCAAGGTCGAGTTCCAGTGGTGGACGTTCAACATGCCGACGGATCACGCGGAAGTCTCCATAACAAACGTGCGCGTCGATGATTCGGCGATTTTGGGCGGCCTCGGCGAGGGCCTCGACATGGCGCAAATGTTCGTGCACGAGAACCGCATCCGGCAGGCGGCTTCGAGCCTCGGCGCGGGCCAGTACTGCATTCTCGAGGCGGTGAAGTACGCCAAGGAGAGAAAGACCTGGGGCAAACCGTTGGCGGTGAATCAGGCGATCCAGTGGCCGCTCGCGGAGTTGCACACGGATGCCGAGTTCATCCGGAACACGATTCGCCGGGTCGCCTGGACGCTCGACAACCGGAAGGACGCGTCGCGCGTCGATGCGAAGCTCTCGGCGCAGATCGCGATGGTGAACTACCGCGCGAACCAGTTCTGCTGCAAGGCAGCGGATCAGGCGATCCAGACGCACGGAGGCATCGGCTACACCCGCCACAAGCCGTTCGAGCACATCTATCGTCACCACCGCCGCTACCGGATTACGGAAGGCTCCGACGAGGTGCAGATCCGCAAGGTTGCGCAGCAACTATTCGGGCGGATCACGCCCTAGCGCGGCCGCCCGCGGACTCGACGAAAGAGGCGCTCGCCGCGAGGAGGGCGCCTCTTTCATTTTCCCTTCAACCGCGCTTCGCAGTTCGCCTGTCGTCGTTGCCGAGGCGTCGCGGTGCGCGCGCGGTTCTGCGCGCCTCGGCTTGCAGCCAAGTTCGCAGCGCGCGAATCGCGGGCTCCTCGGTGCGCGCCGGTAGGCACACGACGTAATAAGCGAAGGGTGCGGGCTGCGTGCGCGCGAACGGCTGCACGAGGTGGCCCGCGCGCAAGTCCGCGTCCGCGAGCCGCAGCCGCGCGAGCGCGACGCCGTGGCCGGCGACCGCAGCCTGGACGAGCTGGCCGGAATCCTCGAACACGAGCCCGCGCTCCGCGTCAATTCCGCGCACGCCTGCGGCCGCAAGCCAGTCGCGCCAGCCGTGGGTCGCGCCGTCGTGCAGCAGCGTGTGCCGGCGCAGCTGATCCGACCGCGCGAGCGCGAGCCGCGGGCTCGCGACGGGCGCGATCTCGTCGTTCATCAGGCGCTCGACATGCAGGCCGGGATAGGCGCCGAGGCCATAGCGAATTGCGATGTCCACGGGATCGCGGACGAGATCCGCGAGCTCGGCGGAGGAATGCAGGGCGAGATCGATGCGCGGATGCTTCGCGCGGAACAGGCCGAGCCGAGGCACCAGCC
>JANNKN010000419.1:0-3092 GCA_031396315.1 Deltaproteobacteria bacterium | reverse complement strand
GCGAAAGGGCCGGCGCGCAGCGAGGAGCGATTTGTGTATCTCCCGAGCTTGCGAAAGATTCGGCGCGTAAGTGGCAGTCAGAGCGACGACGCCTTTCTAGGAACTGATCTCAGCTATCACGATTTCGAGCGCCAACGCGAGTCGAGCTACGAGGTCTCCCTTGGCGGGAGAGCTCGCATCGGAGACGAATCGGCGTGGGTTGTCGTCGCGAAACCCCGCGACTCGACAGGCTACGAGCGCGTCGAACACATGATCGCGGAGCGCGATTTCGCGATTCTCGCTACGCGATATTTCAAGCGAGGCGTCGCGACGTCCTACAAGCAGCTGGCAATGGACCGCGAGCACATGATCGAGCGCGGAACCTGCCGCGTGCCAACGCGGATTCGAGTCGAGGACAGCCAGCGCGGAACGTCGACGCTGCTCGACGTCACGAATCTCACGCTGAATGCAGATCTTCCAGACGACTTGTTCTCGATGGTCGCACTCGAGACGAAGCGAGCGATTCCCGTCGCCCGTTGATGTACCTGCGCCCGCGAGGCGATGAAAGGTGCTGCCACATGGCGAAGCCGCTCGAGATTCTCGTCGTCGACGACAACCCTGACGCGATCGAGATCGTGAGCGCTGAGATGCGCTCGGCCGGTTATCAGGTTCGAACGGCGACTGATGGCCGGAGCGGTTGGGCGCAATTTCGGTCGCAGCGTCCGGATCTCGTGATCTCGGACATTCGCATGCCGCACGAGTCGGGCATCGACCTGCTCCGCCGGATCCGCGAGATTTCGGATGTTCCGGTGATTCTTCTCACGGCGCACGCCGAAGTCTCGATCGCAGTATCGGCGCTGCGTGAGGGCGCAACAGATTTCGTTCGTTTTCCGGACGAGGTGGGGGAATTGTTGGGACGGGTGCGGTCGCTGCTGCCGGATCGCTCTGGCTCTGAACCCGAGGACGTAGCGTCGGATTGGCTGCGCGGAAGCGCACCTGGAATGCTCGAGCTTCGCAATCGCGTGCGTGTGCTGGCTGGGCTGGATGTGCCCGTGCTCGTGAGCGGAGAGCCGGGCACCAACCGGATGGCGGTGGTTCGCGCGCTGCACGCCCTCTCGGGGGAGAGGGCGGCGCTCGTGGAGGTGCACGCTCCGGACTCGGAGATTCCGAGAAGGCGTTGCGCCGTCGTGCTCGTCGCGCTCGAGAGCTGGCAGCTCGAGGCGCAGGAACGCTGGAGCGCGGCGCTTCGTGCCGACGGCGCGTCAAAGTTTGCGCGGCTCTACACGATCGCCGACCCGACGCTCGCAGCGCGTGTCGACCGCCTCGAGGTGCGTCGCGATCTCTGGATCCGCGTCTCGCGCTTTCGCGTAGATGTTCCCTCGCTGCGCGCGCGATCTGAAGACATCCCTGCTTTCGCGCGCGAGGCGGTGGCGGAGATCGCCGCGTCTCTGGGGCGCCCCGTGCCAAGTTTCACCGCTGGCGCGCTCGACAGTCTGCGCAAGCGTCCGTGGCGCGGGAATCTGCCCGAGCTGCGAGAGGTGCTCGTCCAGGCGGTCGCATTCGCGAACGGCGGCAGGATCGATCGCGAAGAGCTCGACGGCTCCGTCCAGGCCGTCATCGCTGCGCGCGAAGGCAGCCTCGCCAATCGACGCGCGGCGAAGCAGAGCGCGGATCGCGATCAGCTGATTCGGCTGCTGGCCTCTTGCACCGGAAATGTTGCCGAGGTCGCTCGTCAGCTCGGCATGACGCGCGGCGCGGTCTCGTACCGGCTCCGAAAGCACGGGCTTGCGCGCTAGGGATTAGGCCCCGCCGCCCCGCCCCTAATTCTCGATGAACCCCTTCAGCAGCTTGCTCCGGCTCGGGTGCCGCAGCTTCCGCAGCGCCTTCGCCTCGATCTGCCGAATGCGCTCGCGCGTCACTTCGAAATCTTGGCCCACTTCTTCGAGCGTGTGGTTCGAGTTGTCGCCGATGCCGAAGCGCATCTGCAGCACGCGCTTCTCGCGCTCGGTGAGCGTGCTGAGCACGAGCCACGTGGTGTTGGTGAGGCTGCGCTCGAGCACCGCGTCGGCCGGGCTGATCGCGTTCTTGTCTTCGACGAAGTCGCCGAGGCTCGAGTCTTCTTCCTCGCCCACCGGCGTCTCGAGGCTGATCGGCTCTTTCGCGATCTTCAGCACCATGCGCACTTTCTCGAGCGGCATCTCTAAATTTTCCGAGAGCTCTTCGGGAGATGGCTCGCGGCCGAGCACTTGCACGAGGCCCTTCGTGGCGCGGCCGATCTTGTTGATCGTCTCGATCATGTGCACGGGGATGCGGATCGTGCGCGCCTGGTCGGCGATCGCGCGCGTGATGGCCTGGCGGATCCACCAGGTGGCGTAGGTCGAGAACTTGTAGCCGCGCCGCCACTCGAATTTCTCGACGGCGCGCATCAGGCCGATGTTGCCCTCTTGGATCAGGTCGAGGAATAACAAGCCGCGGTTGGTGTACTTCTTCGCGATCGAGACGACTAGGCGCAGGTTCGCCTCCGTCAGCTCGCACTTGGCGCCGTGCGCCTCTTCCTTCGCTTGCGCGTACTCGCGCACTGCGCGCCGCAGCGCCTCGCGCGACATCTTGGCCTCGGCCTCGAGCCCGTGCAGAGCGCAGTCGATCGCCGCCACGTTGGCCTCGGCCTCGGCGATGCGCACGGCGTTGGCCCCGAGCTTCAGGAAGGCCTCGCGCGCGAGCCGGCTCTTCTTTTGCGCGAGCGGCGCGAGCGTGCGCAGATCCGCGAGCGTGCGCAGATCCGCGGCGTTCACGCCGACGGCGCGCGCGGCTTTGTTCGCCGCGTGCTCGTACTGAAGCGCCTGGTCCGCGCACTCGCGCACCTTTTCGCTCACGTCGACGAAGCGCGCCCGCGCGACGCGCTGCGCGATCAACAGATCGACCGCTTCCTTGTAGAGCGCGCGCAGCTCGCTCTCGATGCGCGCGCGCGCGTCGGGGCCGGTACGCGGGTTCGCGAGCGCCGTCTCGCGCTTGTGCGTCGACGGTGAGCCCGTGACGCTGACCCGAACGGAGTTCGATGTCCTCGCCGCTCTGTCGGCCCGGCCCGCACTGGCCTTCTCCCGCCGACAGCTGAT
>JANNKN010000334.1:0-7558 GCA_031396315.1 Deltaproteobacteria bacterium | reverse complement strand
GGCGAGCTTGCGCCGCGCTCGCGCGAGCGCCTGACGGCAGGCGACCGGCGTGCGCCCGAGCACAGCCGCGAGCTCGCCGTGGCGGAAGCCGAGCGCCTCGTGCAGCACGAACACGATCCGTTCCGCGGGCTTCAAGCGCTGGAGTCGCAGCAGCGCGCCGAGCGAGAGCTCCGTCTCGCGCTGGTCTGCGATGGGCTCGGGCAGCCAGGCGCCGACGTACGCCTCGCGCGCGCGCTTCGTCCGCCGCAGCTGGCTGATGCAAAGGCGCGAGCACACCGCGATCAACCACGCGCGGGGCTGATGGATCGCCACGCGATCCGCGGTCAGCCAGCGCATCGCCACTTCCTGGAGCACGTCGTCGGCGTCGCTGGCGCTGCCGAGCATGCGGTACGCGATGCGCCAGAGCAGCGCGTGATGCGCGCCGAGCGCGTCCGTCGCTTCGGCGACTCGCGGCGGTGCGCGCTTCACGCGGCGCTCGGCGGCGAGCTCGCGATCAGCTGCGCGAAGAACGCGAGCATGTCGGATTCGCTGCGCGGCGCAGGCAGCGCCGCCGCGGCCAGCAGCGCCGCACGCTCCGCAGGCGGCGGCACGATCAGCCTGCCGTTGATGAAGCGCTTCACCACCTTCGCCTCGTTCCCGGTGTGCACGACGCGCCGCTCCCAGCCGAGGGAGAGCATCGCACCGGCGCGGCCGAGATCGAGACAGGTCGTGTAGGTGGGCGCCGCGAATGGCACGAGCGGCAGCCCGAGCAAGGAGCGCACGGCGTTGTGACCCGCGACGCAGCCGGTCGGCATCGCGTGCTGACACGACATCAGCGTGCGCTGGCCCGGTGCGGCCTGCGCGGCGCCGACGTCACCGGCGGCGAACAGCCAAGGCGTGCCCGGCACTTGGAGGAACGAGTCGAGCGCGAGCCGGCCGTCGGGGCCGAGGGGCGCTCCGAGCTGCTGCGTGAGCGGGCTCGCGCGCAGGCCCCCGGTCCACACGGCAGTGCGCGTCGCGATGCGGATTCCGCCCACGAGCGTCACGCCCGCTGCGTCGACGCGTGCGACTTCGGCGCCGAGGCGTACGTCGACGCCGAGCTGCGCGAGCGCAGCGGCGATCGCGGGCCTCGGCCCCGCGCCGAGGGAGGCCGCGAGCTCGTGGCCGCGCTCGATCAGTGCGACCGGGCGCTCGCCGGCGAACTCGGCGGCGAGCTCGATACCGGTGAAGCCGCCGCCGATCACGACGGCCGGCGCGCGCGGAGGCAGGGTCGCGAGCTGGCCGCGCAGTCGCAGCGCGTCTGCGTGGGTGTCGAGGCAGAAGCCGTGCTCGGCGAAGCCCGCGATCGGGGGCGACTGCACGACGCTTCCTGCCGCGAGCACGCTGCGGTCGCACGGGATCGCGTCGCCGTTCGCGAGCTTCACCTCACCGCGCGCGAGCGCGACGACCTCGGCGCCGACGAAGCGCGCGCCCACCGCCGCGAGATGCGGGCGCACGTCCACCGCTTCAGGCGCCGGCGCAGCCTCGTAGAGGCGCGGCCGCAGCACGAGCTCGGGCGCGCGCGAGACGAGTGCGATCTCGAGCTGCACGCCCGCGTCCTCGCACGCGCGTGCCGCGCCGAGAGCAGCCCAGAATCCCGCGAATCCGCCGCCCACGATTGCGATGCGCTGCACGCCGCCCCCTTCCGGTTCAGCCAGAAGGACGCGCGAGAGGCGCCGCTGTGACAGGAATCTTCGAGGGCGCGAGAGGCCTCTGCTCGCCTACCGTCGCGTGATCCCAAAGGAGCCCCCCATGGCCTCGAAGATCCTCGACGACCCGCGCATCGACCCCCGCATCAAGGCGCTGTTCGGCAGCTGGAACTTCCCCGCGCAAGGCAACGTCGCGAGCCGCGAGCTGCTGCTCGCCGAAGCGAACAGCGAGCCCGCGAAGCAGGCGGCGGCCGCGATGCAGGCGATGTTCGAGGCGGCGGACAACGAGACGATCGCGCCGTCCAAGGGCCTGAAGATCCACAGCGAGCGCGTGGTCTCGCAGCCCGACGGCAACACCATCAACATCCAGTTCATCCGGCCGGAAGGCGACGCGGCGCTGCCGTGCGTCTACTACATCCACGGCGGCGGCATGCAGAGCATGTCTTGTTATTATGGAAACTATCGCGCCTGGGGCAAGATCATCGCAGCGCAGGGTGTGGCCGTCGCGATGGTGGATTTCCGCAACGCGCTGACACCGTCTTCGGTGCCCGAGATCGCGCCCTTCCCGGCCGGGCTGAACGACTGCGTTTCCGGCCTCGAGTGGCTGAGCGCCAACGCTGCGAGGCTCGGCATCGACCCGAAGCGAATCGTGATCGCGGGCGAGAGCGGCGGCGGCAACCTCACACTCGCGACTGGGCTGAAGCTCAAGCGCGACGGCAAGATCGGGCTGATCAAGGGGCTCTACGCGCTCTGCCCCTACATCGCGGGGCAGTGGCCGCTGGCACAGAATCCATCGAGCACGGACAACAACGGCATCCTTCTCGAGCTGCACAACAACCGTGGCGCGATGGCCTACGGCATGACCGAATTCGAGCAGCGCAACGCGCTCGCGTGGCCTGGCTTCGCGACGGCCGAGGACGTGAGGGGGCTCCCGCCCGTCGTGATCAGCGTGAACGAATGCGACCCGCTACGCGACGAAGGCGTGGGCTTCTACCGCCTGTTGATCGCGAACGGCCAGCCCGCGCGCTGCCGGCAAGTGATGGGCACGATCCACGGCACCGAGGTGTTCCCGATGTGCTGCCCCGACATCAGCCGCGACACCGCGCGCGATCTCGTGGGGTTTTGCAGGGATTAGGCGCGGCGCGCGTCAGAGCCCCGGCGTGCGCAGGTGCCACTCCGTCGCTTGCTCGTAGGCGTGGCCGACGCGCAGCACGGTCGCCTCATCGAAGGGGCGCCCGGCGATTTGCATTCCCACCGGCAAGCCGGCGCGCGTGAAACCGCAGGGCAGCGAGAGCGCGGGCAAGTGCGTCGCGTTGAAGGGCGCGGTGCAGCGAATCATCGCCGCGAGCACCGACTCTTCGCTACCGCCGTACGCGATGGTGTCTTCACCGATGCGCGCCGCTGTGATCGGCGTGGTCGGCGTGACGAGCACGTCCACGGATTCGAGTGCGCTGCGCATGCTGGCAATCAGCGCGTCGCGGGCGCGCAGACCGCTCATCAGGGTCGCCGCATCCGGCGCGGGGCTGCCGAGCAGCGCCTGCAGGTCGGCGCCGAAATCCTGCGGGCGAGCTCTCAGCGACTCGGCGTGAATCTGTTGTGCCTCCGCGAGTACGAAGCCGAACAAGCCGCCGACCGCCTCGCCGACGCCAGGTATCGGGATGTCGCGCACCTCAGCGCCGAGCCGCGCCAACTCCGCGAGTGCACGCTCCAGCGCGGCCGCGACTTCGTCGTCCACGCGCTCGAAGAACCAAGCCCGCGGCACACCGATGCGGAACCCGCGCACTCCGTCGCCGAGCTGTGCAGTGACGTCGTCTACCGGGGTGCGCACGGTCGTCGCGTCGGCCGGGTCGTAGCCGGCGATCGCGTTCAGCATCAGCGCCGCATCCTCGACCGTGCGCGTGAGCGGGCCGGCGTGATCGAACAAGTACGAGAGCGGCAGCACACCCGCTTTGCTGACACGCCCGTAGGTCGGCTTAAGGCCGACGACGCCGCACACAGAGGCCGGCATGCGAATGCTGCCGCCCGTGTCGGTGCCCGTCGTCGCGGTCGCGAGGCCCGCTGCGATCGCGGCACCGGAGCCGCCGCTCGAGCCGCCCGGGATGCGCGTCAGATCCCACGGATTCCGCGTCGGCCCGAAATGCGGGTTGTTGGTGGTGACGCCGTAGGCGTACTCGTGGGTATTGAGCTTGCCGAGCAGGATCGTGCCCGCCTCGCGCAGCTTGCGCGCGACCGTGCAGTCCGCCGCCGGCACGTGATTCGCGTGGATCTTCGAGCCGCCAGTCGTGCGGATGCCGGCCGTCTCGTAAAGATCCTTGTGCGCGATCGGGATGCCGTGCAGCGGCCCGCGCGCGCGACCCGCAGCGAGCTCGTCGCCCGCGCGCCGCGCATCTTCGCGAGCGCGCTCCGCCGTCACCGTGAGGTACGCGTTCACGCGCGGGTTCAGCAGCTCGATGCGGCGCAGATACGCGTCCGTCAGCTCGAGCGGTGAGAGTTCCTTCGCGCGAAGTGCGCGCGCGGCGCGCGCGATCGAGAGATTCGCGAGATCGAGATCGCTCATGGGGTCGCTCCTGCCCGCGCATGGTGCCAGAAGAGCCGGCGATCGCGGCCGAAGTCGCGTCGGAATCTGCGTACGAAGCTCGGGTCGCGGGGTCGGGTTCGTGGCGCTCGCCAGCGGCGCGCGCGAGCATGGGCGTTGCACGGTCCCCGCAAGCGAAGAGGCCCTGTTGCGCTCGCGCTTCGATCTCCATCACGACCGCTTCGCGGACCGCGTGTGACGGCTGACGCCGCGCACGTCCCTCGCGACGGGGACGCCTACAACGCCGGCGAGACGCTGCTCGCCGCCGCGGCGCAGCGCGGTGAGCGGACACTGCTTCGCTTCGCCGGCCGCGCGATCCCCGGCCGCGAGCTGGTCGAGCGCGCGCTGGCGGCGCAGCGCCTCGTGCAGCAGTTCGCCATCGCGCCAGGGGAACGCGTGCTGCTGCTGCTGAACGACACGCCCGCGTTCTTCGCGGTGTTCCTGGGATGCCTGCGCGCCGGCGCGCTGCCCGTGCCGATCAATCCCGGGCACGTGCCTGCGACCGTCTCGTTCATCGCGCGCGACGCTGGCGTGCGGCTCGCGTTCGTGGAGGCGGAACTCGAGAGCGCGCTGGTGGAGCTGCCGGCGCTGCCGCGGATTCGCGCGCAGCATGGCGTGCTCGAAGGAGCGCGCACGGGCCCCGCGGCGCCGTGCAGCGCCGCCTGCGCCGGCGATGCTGCATTCCTTCTCTACACCTCGGGCACGACGGGCGCGCCAAAGGGCGTCGTCCATCGCCACGCCGATCTCGCCGTCACCGCCGCGCACTACGGACGCGGCGTGCTCGGCCTCGGCGAGAGCGATCGCGTGCTCTCGGCGTCGAAGCTGTTCTTCGCATACGGCCTCGGCAACAGCCTCACCTTCCCGCTCATGCTCGGCAGCGAGTGCGTGCTGCATCCCGCGCGCGCCACGCCCGAGGCGATCTTCGCGCTGCTGCGCGACGAGACGCCCACGGTGTTCTTCGGCGTACCGACGCTCTACGCCGCGATGCTCGCGCATCCGGCGCTGCCTGCGTCGCTGGAGCGTCTTCGTCTCTGCGTGTCCGCCGGTGAAGCACTGCCCGCGTCGATCGCGGAGCGCTGGAGGGCGCGCTTCGGCGTCGAGATCCTCGACGGCCTCGGCTCGACCGAGATGCTGCACATCTTCGTCTCGAACCGCCCCGGAGAATCCCAGCCCGGCTCGAGCGGCGTACCGGTGCCTGGCTACGAGGTGCGCCTCGTCGGCGACGACGGCCGCGAAACGGCGCCCGGCGAGATCGGCGCTCTGCTCGCGCGCGGAGACAGCGCAGCGCACAGCTATCACGCTCGCCCCGAGGAATCGGAGCGCACGATGTTCGCGCCCGGCTGGCTGCGTACCGGCGACAGCTATCGCCGCGACGCCGACGGCTTCCTGTGGCACGTCGGGCGCAGCGACGACTTGTTCAAGGCGAGCGGGCAGTGGGTCTCGCCGGTCGAGGTGGAGGCCGCGCTGTGCGCGCATGCGGCAGTGGTCGAGGCCGCGGTGGTTGCGCGCAAGGACGCGGATGGAATCGTGAGGCCGCACGCCTTCGCGACGCTCGCGCTCGGACACGCGGCGAGCGACGCGCTGGCCGGAGAGCTGCGCGCGTACGTACGGGAGCGCGTCGCTCCGCACAAAGTCCCGCGCGCGATCGCATTCGTGGACGAGCTGCCAAAGACCGCGACCGGCAAGATTCAGCGCCACCTGTTGCGCCAGCAGCAGCCGTGACACTGTGCAGCGCGAACGACGCGCGCGTCCGGGCCCGTCGGTTCGCAGGTACGTGCGGCAATGTCTGATCTCACACGCGACGAGCCCAATCCTCCGATGAACGGCTACGGCGACGGTGTGCCCGCGAGCTTCGAGTGCGAGCCGGCGCGCTATCGGCACTGGCGGCTCGCGGTCAGGGGACGCGTCGCGACGCTCACGCTCGCGGTGGACGAAGCCGGTGCGCTGCTCGCGGGCGCATCGCTGAAGCGCAACAGCTACGACCTCGGCGTCGACATCGAGCTGCGCGACGCGGTGCGGCGGCTGCGCTTCGAGCACCCGGAGGTCGCCTGCGTGCGACTCGAGTCGGTGCTTCCGGACGTGTTCTGTGCGGGTGCGAACATCGGCATGCTGGCGCGCTCCACGCACGGCCTGAAGGTGAATTTCTGCCGCCTCACGAACGAGACGCGGCTCGAGATCGAGGACGCGACGCGCGCGGGTCAGCGCTGGATCGCCATCCTCGGCGGAACGGCGAGCGGCGGTGGCTACGAGCTCGCGCTCGCGTGCGAGCGAATCTTGTTGGTGGACGACCGACGCGCAGCGGTGAGCCTACCCGAGCTGCCGCTGCTCGCGGTGCTGCCGGGCACAGGCGGCCTCACGCGCCTGGTCGACAAGCGCGGCGTGCGGCGCGATCTCGCGGACCTGTTCTGCACGCGCGAGGAAGGCGTGCGCGCCCCGCGCGCACTCGAGTGGAAGCTGGTCGACGCGATCGCGCCGCCGAGCCGCTTCGCGGCGCTCGTGGCGAGCGAGCAGGAGGCCGCGCTGGCGGCGGCCGGCGACGCGCCGCGCGGTCCTGCGGTGTCGCTCGAGCCGCTCGCGCCGCGCGTGAGCGAGCGCGACATCGCGTACCGGCACGTTCGCGTCGCGCTCTCCCACGAGACGCGCAGCGCCGAGATCACGCTCGAGGCGGTCGCGGATCTGACGAGCGGCCTGCGCCTCGCGCGCGAGCTCGACGACGCGCTGCTGCGCCTGCGCTTCCATCATCCCGAGCTCGGCCTCTGGCTGCTGCGCGCGCGCGGAGAGCACGAGACGGTTCGCGCGCTCGACGCCGAGCTCGCCGGCGAGGGCTGGCTCGCGCGCGAGGTGCGAGCGCTGTTCGGCCGCGTGCTCAAGCGCCTCGAGAACTCGGCGCACTCGTGCTTCGCGCTGATCGACGCCGGATCGTGCTTCTCGGGGACGTTCCTCGAGTTCGCGCTCGCGGCCGACCGCACGTACATGCTCGCCGGACGAGCGACGCTCGCGCTCGGCTCGCTGAACCGGGGCGCCTACCCGCGCGCGAACGGGCTCTCGCGCCTGGCCTCGCGCTTCCTCGGCGACGACGCCGCGCTCGCGCGCGCGCTCGCCGCGGACCGCGCGCAAGATGCGGCGGCGGCGCTCGCACTCGGCCTCGTCACCGAGGCACCCGACGCACTCGAGTGGGACGACGCGTTGCGCCTCGCGATCGAGGAGCGCGCGAGCTTCTCGCCCGATGCGCTCACGGGCCTGGAGCAGAACCTGCGATTTGCCGGACCCGAGACGCTCGAGACGAAGATCTTTGCGCGCCTCTCGGCGTGGCAGA
>JANNKN010000325.1:0-4248 GCA_031396315.1 Deltaproteobacteria bacterium | reverse complement strand
TGCGGCGGGAGTTCCGATCGACCCCACGGGCTCAGGGGTCACCCGAATCAAGCGTACGCGAATCTCGGTAGGCAACTCCGCGCGCGAGCTCGTCTCGGCTACGAATCCACTGGGCGGCTGGGTCTCGAGCCGCTCCCGCAGCATCTCGGGCGGAAGCCCGCGCACGACGAGCAAAACCGCGTCCGCGGAGAAGCGCCGCGGGACCACACTCAGCGCGCCGAGCGCCGCGAGCCGTGCGCGCAGCGCGGCGAAGCTCGCCGCGTCGTAGGGCGCCTCGAGCACGACCTCGGCGACCGCCGCGCCGTCCGCACTGCTCGTGACCGCGAGGCCCGCCGCCCGCAGGGCCTCGATCACCCGCGTGCCGTCGATCAGGGCCTCGACGCGCCAGGCGTGCTCCATGGGAATCGGCGCGCCGGGCTTTCGCAGGGTCAGCACGGGATCCCCTGCCCTCGGCTTGGCCTCGCGCGGCCCGATCTCGGCGAGCACACCGTGGCCGAGCGTGTAGTCGGCGAGCGGCCCGAGCGCGGCCCGAAGCGCCGCCTCGTCGCCGCGCACGTCCTCGCGCGCTTGCTCACTCGCGTGCGCGAGTACGGCCGCCTCGACGCCGTTCGCGACGGCCTGCTGCCGGAGCGCGCGCAGCGCCTCTGCAGTGGGCGGCTTCGGCGCCGGCGCGCCGGGCACGAACGACGGCAGCTTCGCGACGCCGTCCGCCTGAACCCGCACGGCGTCCGAGGCGAAGGCCGCCGGTGCCGCCAGCAGCGCGAGCGCGAGCGCGAAGCGCGCGAGCTCCCGCGCGCTCACAAAGCGACCTCCGCGACGTGGCGCCCGAAGAGCGCGTCGACGTCGCGTACGAGCGCCTCGGTCGGCGTGACGGCGAGGGTGTCGGGCAGCGCCATGACCGTCTCGCTCTCGCCCGGAATCGTGACGTGGAGCGTCACCGAGCAGTCCCCGCCGTGCTTGCCGAGCACGGATTTGAGTGCCGCCATGCGATCGCGGGTCGAGTCCGCTGCGAGCAGGCGAATCGTCACGCGCGCCGCGAGCTTCTCCTCGGCCTCGGCGAGCGAATAGAGATCGCGCGCGATCATGCGCGGCGGGTCGGCGCTCTCGAGCGAGCCCGACACGACCACCGGCAGCACGCCGCCGCCGGCCTGCGACGCCGACTCGAGCGCGCGTTTGAGCAATGTGCGGTGCACACCGAACGGCTCGGAGAAGATCACGAGCTCGAAGCTGCCGGTCGCGTCCTCGAGCGTCGCGAAACCCATCGTCTGCCCGCGGCGCGTGCGCGTTTCGCGTAGCGCCGTAATCACTCCGCCTGCCCGCACCTCGCGGCCGACGCGTGCGGCGGCCGTCACGGCGGTCACGTCGGTGAAACGCCGCAGCGCCGCCGCGTGCGCCTCGAGCGGGTGCCCGGTCACGTAGAAGCCGAGCACTTCCTTCTCGTTCGAGAGCCGCTCGGCGTCGGTCCAAGCGGGCGCGTCGGGCAGATCCTGGGTGCGACCGCCGCCGGCGGTCGCGATCTCGCCGAACAGGCTTTCCTGCCCGATCTCGCGATCGCGCTGCGCAGCGGCGCCGCTCTCGAGCGCGGCGTCGAGCGCGTTCCACACCGCCGCGCGATTCGCGTGCAGTGAATCGTAAGCACCGCACTTCACCAGGCTCTCGGCTACGCGCCGGTTCGCCTTGCGCGAATCGACGCGGCTGGCGAAGTCGAACAGCGAGGTGAACGGGCCGCTCTCGGCGCGCACCGCCAGAATCGAATCGATCGCGCCCTCGCCGACGTTCTTCACGCCCGCGAGCCCGAAGCGAATGCCCTCGGCGACCGGCGTGAAGTCGCGCGCGGATTCATTCACGTCGGGCGGCGGCAGCACGTCCATCTCGTGATCACGGGCGTGCGCGATGTAACGCGCGAGCTTGTCGTGATTGCCCGCCTCGATCGAAAGCAACGCCGCCCAGTACTCGCGCGGGTGGTTCGCCTTCAGGTAGGCCGTCTGATAGGTGATGAACGCGTAGGCCGTCGAGTGCGCCTTCGGGAAGCCGTACTCGGCGAACTCCGCGACCTGATCGAACAATGTCGCCGATTTCTTCGCGTCGATCTTGTTCGCCGCGCAACCCGCCACGAACTTGTCGCGATGCTTCGCCATCTCGGCGGGCTTCTTCTTGCCCATCGCCCTCCGTAACAAGTCGGCCTCGCCGAGCGAGTAACCCGCCAGCCGGTTCGCGATCTGCAGCACCTGATCTTGATAGACGATCACACCGAGCGTCTCGGTGAGCAGCTCCTGCAGCTCCGGCACCAGGTACTCGACCCTCGACTGCCCGTGCTTGCGCGCGACGTAATCCTCGACCATGCCGGAGCCGAGCGGGCCCGGCCGGTAGAGCGCGATCAGCGGAATGATCTCCTTGAACGTGCGCGGCTTCAGCTTCGTCACGAGATCGGTCATGCCAGACGATTCCATCTGGAACACGCCTTCGGTGTCACCGCGGCAGAGCAGCTCGAAAGTCTTCACGTCGTCGAGCGGAATCTTCTCGATGTCGAAGGAGCCGACGCCGCTCGTGCGCACATTGCGCTCGGCGTCCGCGAGCACGGTGAGCGTCTTCAGGCCGAGGAAATCGAACTTGATCAGGCCGATCTTCTCGACGCAGCGCATGTCGTATTGCACGACCACGTCGCCGGTCTTCGAATCGCGGTAGAGCGGCGCCAGCTGGATCAACGGCTGGTCGCCGATCACGACGCCCGCGGCATGCGTCGAGGCGTGGCGCGTGATGCCCTCGAGGCGGCGCCCCGTCTCGATCAGCTTCGCGATCTGGCCGTCCGACTCGACCCGCGCGCGCAGCTCCGGGCTCTGCGCGAGCGCCTCGTCGATCTTGATGCCGAGCGTCTCCGGAATCAGCTTCGCGATGCGATCGACATCGCCGAACGGCATGCCCATGACGCGTCCGACGTCGCGCAGCACGGCGCGCGCCTGCAGCGTTCCGAACGTGATGATCTGCGCGACCTTGCGCCCTTCGTCGCCGCGTTCCGGCTCGTCGTACTTCGCGCTCACGTACGCGATCACCTGCTGGCGGCCGCGCATGCAAAAATCGACGTCGATGTCGGGCATCGAGATGCGCTCCGGGTTCAGGAAGCGCTCGAAGATGATGTCGTACTCGATCGGATCGACACCGGTGATGCCGAGGCGGTAAGCGACGAGGCTACCCGCCGACGAGCCGCGGCCGGGGCCGACCGGGATGCCGTTGTTACGGGCGTAGCCGATGAAGTCGGCGACGATCAGAAAGTAGCCCGCGAAACCCATCTGCTGGATCACGCCCAGCTCGTACTCGAGGCGCTGCCCGTACTGCGCGTGCGATTTCGGCAGCGGCTCGTCCGGCGCGAGGCCGAGGCGCTTGCGCAGACCCGCCTGCGCGTCGTGCAGCAGCACCGCCTCGCGCGTCGTGTTCGCGGGCACCTGGAATTCGGGCATGTGGTACTTGCCCATCTCGATTTCGACCGAGCAGCGCTCGGCAATCTCCATCGAGTTGTGCACCGCCTGTGGATGATCGTGGAACAGCTCGAGCATCTCGTCGCCGCTCTTCACGTAGAAGCCGCGTCCGTCGAAGCGGAAGCGGTTCGGGTCGTCGAGATTGGCGGCAGTGCCGATGCAGAGCAGCGCGTCGTGGTGCTCGTGATCGCTGTGCTCGAGATAGTGCGCATCGTTCGTCGCGAGCAGCGGAAGCCGCAGGTCCACCGCCATCTTCAGCAGCTCGGCGTTCACGCGATCCTGGTCGGGAATGCCGTGGCGCTGCAGCTCCAAGTAGTAACGGCCCGGGAACATGCGCGTGAACTCTTCGGCCATTTGCCAAGCGGCGTTCATCTCGCCGGCGAGGATGCGGCGCGACACCAGGGACGAGAGACAGCCCGAAGTCGTGATCAGCCCCTCACTGTGCTTTGCGAGCAGCTCGAGATCGATGCGCGGCTTGTAGTAGAAGCCCTCGAGGTACGCCTTCGAGACCAAAATCATCAGGTTCTTGTATCCGGTCTCGTTCATCGCGCTCAGCAGCTGGTGGCTGGTGGCGTCGAAGCCGGTGGCGTCGCGCTCGCGCTTCTCCTTGTCGAAGCGCGAGCCAGCCGCGATGTAGGCCTCGCAGCCGATGATCGGCTTCACCTTGTTCGCGACGGCTTTCTCGTAGAACTCGACGGCCCCGAACAGGTTGCCGTGATCGGTCATCGCGACCGAGCTCTGGCCGAGCGACTTCATGCGCTCGAACAGCGGGTTG
>JANNKN010000196.1:0-8681 GCA_031396315.1 Deltaproteobacteria bacterium | reverse complement strand
GATGCGGCACCAACCGTCCCTGCTCGACGTCGACGATGGTCACATCGACAATGGCCACGTCGGCCGGTTGGAAGATGATCGTCAGGTCGACGATGGCCGCCTCGGACCGCTGGACCATCGAGACGCGGGGATCCGATCCCGAGCCGACGGCTGAGCCGACGGCCAGAATGAGTAGACATGCCGGAAGGAACATCGAAAAACCGGGTCGTGAGGTGCCGAAAGCTAGCTCACCACCCGGTCAATCCGCAGGGTTCGCGGGATCCTACTCGACCGTGACGCTCTTGGCGAGATTGCGCGGTTGATCGACGTTGCAACCTCGGAGGACCGCGACGTAATACGAGAAGAGCTGGAGCGGCACCGAGGCCAGGATCGGCGTGAGCAGGTCGTGCGTCTTGGGCAGCGTGAACGTCTCCTCGGCGAGCTTGGCGATCTCGGTGTCCCCTTCGGTCACCAGGGCAATGACCCGCCCCTTCCGCGCTTTCACCTCTTCGACGTTGGAAACGATCTTCGAGTAGACCGCGTCCCGAGGCGCCACGAAGAACACCGGCATGTTCTGGTCGATCAACGCGATCGGGCCGTGCTTCATCTCACCCGCGGCATAACCCTCGGCATGGATGTACGAGATCTCCTTCAGCTTGAGCGCTCCCTCGAGCGCGATCGGATACATGATTCCGCGGCCGAGGAAGAGGAAGTTCGTGGCGCGGAAGTAACGCTGCGCGACGGTGCGAATCTGCGCGTCGAGCGCGAGCGTATGCTCGACGATGCGCGGCAGACTTCTCAGGTTCGCGAAGGCTTGCTTCAGCTCGTCGCCGCCGAGCGTCTTGCGCGAGATGCCGAGCTTCAGCGCGATCAGGTAGAGCGCGAGGAACTGCGCGGTGAAGCACTTGGTCGAGGCGACGCCGATCTCGGGGCCAGCGATCGTGTAGAGCACGTCGTGGCTCTCGCGCGCGATCGCGGAATCGCGCGTGTTGCAGACCGCGAGTACGCGCGCGCCGCGAGCTTTGGCTTCGCGCAGCGCGGCGAGCGTGTCCGCCGTCTCGCCCGACTGCGAGACCGGAATGACGAGCGCATTCGCGCCGACGATCGGGCGCCGATAGCGGTACTCGCTCGCGAGATCGACTTCGCACGGAATGCCCGCGATCTGCTCGATCAAGTATTTTCCGACCATGGCGGCGTAGTAAGCGGTGCCGCAGGCGAGCAGCGTGACGCGCTCGATGTTCTTCGCGGCGGCGGGCGACAGATCGATGCCGTCGAGATCGAGGTCGAGCTCGTCCTCGCGCAGCCGCGTGCCGAGCGTCTCGCGCAGCGCGCGCGGCTGCTCGAAGATCTCCTTCTGCATGAAGTGATCGAAGCCGCCCTTTTCCGCCGAGACGGGATCCCATTGGATGGTGCGCGGCGCGCGCTCGATCAGGTGGCCGTTCGCGTCGACGAGCTGCACGCCATCGCGCGAGAGCACGGCGAACTCGCCGTCGGCGAGGAACAGCATCTGGCGCGTGTGCGGCAGGATCGCGGGGATGTCGCTCGCGAGGAACGATTCGCCCTGCCCGAGCCCGAAGATCAGGGGGCTGCCGCCGTTCTTCGCGACGACGATGTGATCCGGCGTGCGCGTCGAGAACACCGCGAGCGCGTAGGAGCCGACCAAGCGCTTCGCGACGCTGCGCGTTGCGCTGAGCAGATCTACGCCCGCGCTCACCTGCTGGTCGATCAGGTGCGCGACGAGTTCGGTGTCGGTCTCGGAGAGAATCGTGCGGCCGGCAGCCTCGAGCTCGACGCGGATCTCGCGGTAATTCTCGACGATGCCGTTGTGGATGATCGTGACGTCGCCCGCGACGTGCGGATGCGCGTTCGGGACGCTCGGCTTGCCGTGTGTCGCCCAGCGCGTGTGACCGAGGCCGATCGACCCGGAGAGATCCTCGTTGCGGATCGCAGCGTCGAGGTTCGTGAGCGTGCCGACCGCGCGCCGGATCTTCAGCTCGCTGCCGTCCCAGACCGCGACGCCCGCCGAGTCATAGCCGCGGTACTCGAGCCGGCGCAGGCCGTCGATCAACACCTCGTTCACCGCGCGCATCCGGCCCACGTATCCGACGATTCCGCACATCTCGATGACTCCGCTCGGCTTCGCCTCGCTGCGCGCTGCGCTTGCGAGGCCTCGTTTCGACTCGTCCTCTGATCAGCTCGGCTCGGACCCCGAGCTGCCGTGGCCGGTTCCGTGCCCAGCGCTCTTGCGCCGCTTCTTGCCCCAACCTTCGAGGTTCTTCTGGCGCCCCGTGCTCACCGCGATCGCGTCGGTCGGCACCGTCTTCGTGATCGTCGTGCCCGCCGCGACATAGCTGTCGCTCTCGAGCACGATCGGCGCAATCAGGTTCGCGTTGCAGCCGATGCGCACGCGCTCGCCGACGGTCGTGCGGTGTTTCTTCTCCCAGTCGTAATTCACGGTGATCGAACCGCAGCCAAAGCTCGAATCCTCGCCGACGTCGGCGTCGCCGATGTACGCGAGATGGTCCGCTTTCACGCCGCGGCCGAGCACGCTGTTCTTCACCTCGACGAAGTTGCCGACGCGCACGCCGCTCCGCAGCACGGAGCCCGGGCGCAGATGCGCGCTCGGTCCGACGACCACGTCGTCGTCGAGCACGCTCGACTCGATCACGCAGTGCGCCTTCACGTGCGCGCCCTCACCGATGCGCGTCGGGCCCGTAATCACCACTCCCGGGTCGATCTGCGTGTCGCAGCCGATCACGACGTCGGTGTCGATGTAGACGTTGTCCGGGTCGATGACCGTGACGCCGTTCGCCATGTGCCCGTCGACGTTGCGGCGGCGCTGCACGGCCGCAGCGCGCGCGAGCTCGGCGCGCGTGTTCACGCCGAGCGCTTCCTCCGCGTCAGCGAGGCAAATCGCTTCGACCGCGAGGCCACGCGCGCGCGCAATCGCGACCACGTCCGTGAGATACAGCTCGCCCTGCGCGTTCTTCGGCGAGAGCTCTGCGACCGCACTCGCGAGTAGCGCGCCGTCGCACCAGTAGACGCCGGTGTTGCCCTCGCGAATCGTCAGCTCCTGCGGCGTCGCGTCGGTCTGCTCGACGATGCGCTGCACGCTGCCGTCCGCAGCGCGTATCACGAGCCCAGGCAGCGGCTCGGGCGAGGTGAGAATCACGAGCTTCGCGCCCGTCTCGCGGCGCTTCGCCTGCATCCGCAGGAGCGTCTCGGTGCGCAGGAGGGGCGTGTCGCCGTAGAGCACGAGCACGTCGCCTGCGAAATCGCCGAGCTTCGGCAGCGCGACCTGCACCGCGTGCCCGGTACCGCGCTGCTCGGCCTGCACCACGAACTGTGAGCGGCCCGCGAACGCCGCCTCGACCTGATCCGCGTCGCGCCCGATCACGACCACGAGCTTCTCGGCGCCGAGCTCCGCGGCGGCGGCGAGCGGGTACGCGAGCATCGGCTTGCCGCAAATCTCGTGCAGGACCTTCGTACGGCGCGACTTCATGCGCGTGCCTTTGCCGGCCGCGAGCACCAACACCGCAAGCCCCGTCGCGCTCATCCTCACGTCCCCTTGCGAGATGGCGCCACGCGCCTCTCTGCGTTCGCTTTCATCGGCAACCGATGCCCCCAGAGTAGTGCCCGGTTTCGCGGGTCTCGTGGCTCGGAATGCGCGGCCCCCGGGGGCTGTGACGATTGCCGCGGGCGCGATCCCTCAGGCATGCGGGTAAGCTGCGCTGGATCTCGGGCTGGGGGGCAACCGGGCGAAGTGCGCGTCGAAGGAAATACGAGCGGTTTGAAGGCGAGCCACGTGAAGCGGCTCGAGCGCCTCGGACGCCGCAGCATCCCAGCGGATCGGCTCATCACCCACGAGCTCGCGCGCGAGCTCACCGAGCTGTCGGACGAGATCCGACGAGTCGTCGGCGTGTTGATCGACCGACGCGGCTCGGTGACGCACGTGATGTGCGGCGGAAATCGTGGCCTCACGATGCCCGATTGGGGCCGCATGCGGGCTGGCCCGGGGCGCCTGCGCGGCCTGCGCTGCCTGCATACGCGCTTCGCCGACGCGGAGCCGCTCTCGCAGGACGATCTGACCGACCTCGCGAAGCTGCGCCTCGACGCCATGGGCACGATCGCGGTCGAGGCGGAGGGGCTACCCGGCTTGGTGCATGTGGCGTCGCTGCGGCCTGCGAACGGCGAAGGCGCGGGCATCCAGTACCTGCCGCCGAAGCCCGCCTCGCTGTTCGACCTCCCCTTTCTCGACTGGATCCGCGGGCTCGAGGACGAGCTCGCGCGCGGCCAGCGGACTCGCGAGGTCGCAGGCGAGGATCGCGCCGTGCTCGTGGTCGTCACGGCCGGGCGTGCCCGCGACGAAACCGATGCGTCGACCGAGGAACTCCGCGAGCTCGCGCGCTCCGCGAACATCGCCGTGGTGGACGTGTTGATGCAGAACCGCCCGCAGCCGGATCCACGCACCGTGATCGGCTCCGGAAAGCTTCAGGATCTCGCGATCCGCTGCTTCCAGTCCGACGTCGACCTCGTGATCTTCGACGACGACGTATCAGGCACGCAGGCGCGCAATCTCGCCGAAGCCCTCGACCTGCGCGTGATCGATCGCACGCAGCTGATCCTCGACATCTTTGCCCAACGCGCGACCAGCCGAGACGGCAAGCTGCAAGTCGAGCTGGCCCAGCTGAAGTACACGCTGCCGCGCCTCGCACAGAGCGACACGTCGCTGTCGCGGCTCGGCGGCGGTGTCGGCGGGCGCGGGCCGGGCGAGACGAAGCTCGAGATGGACCGCCGCCGCGTGCGCGATCGCGTGACGCGGCTCGAGCGCGAACTGCGTCATCTCGGCGAGCAGCGCGAACAGCGCCGCGCTCGGCGCGGCCGCCGCGGCGCGCCGGTGCTGTCGATCGTCGGCTACACGAACGCCGGCAAGAGCACGCTGCTACGTGGGCTCACGCGCACCGAGGTGCTCGTCGCGGACAAGATGTTCGCGACGCTCGATCCGGCATCTCGCCGCCTGCGCTTCCCGCGCGATCGCGAGGTGATCATCACCGACACGGTGGGGTTCATCCGCAACCTGCCCGCGACGCTGGTCGCCGCCTTCCGCGCGACGCTCGAAGAGTTGCGCGAGGCCGACGTCTTCCTGCACATCGTCGATGCTTCGACCGACGGCGTAGAGCGGCGCATGGCCGCAGTGCACGCGGTGCTCTCGGAGATGGGCCTGCGCGACCGGCCCGAGATCCTCGTGTTCAACAAGATCGACCGCATGCCTCCGGGCGACGGCTCGCGCCTCGCGACGCGGTTCGGCGGCATCGCGGTGTCTGCACTTCAGCGCACCGGCTTCGAGCGCGTCCTCGAGCGCGCCGAACTCGAGTTGTTCGAGTCGAATGCCAAGCCAGTCGCGCTCCTCGAACCCACGTTCGGCGAGAACGAAAGGAGCTTCCCATGATTCGCGCCCGCATCAGCGCCGCTGGCATGTACGTGCCGGAGCGCCGCGTCACGAACAAGGACCTCGAAGCCTTGATGGACACCACCGACGAGTGGATCCGCCAACGCTCGGGCATCGTCGAGCGGCGCTGGATCAGCGAAGGCCAGCAGCCCGCCGATCTCGCCGAAGCGGCGAGCCGCCAAGCGCTCGAGCGCGCGGGCCTCGAGCCGAGCGAGATCGACTGCATCGTGCTCGCGACACTGTCTTCCCAGGCTGATTTCCCGGGCACCTCGTTCTTCCTGCAAGAGCGGCTCGGCGGCACGATGCCGTGCTTCGACTTGCGCGCGCAGTGCACGGGCTTCCTCTACGGGCTCGGCGTCGCGCGCAGCTTCGTCGCGTCGGGTCAGTTTCGGCGCGTGCTGCTCGTCGGCTGCGAAGTGCACTCGACGGGCATCGACATCTCCAGCGAAGGGCGTGACGTCGCGGTGCTGTTTGGCGACGGCGCGGGCGCCGTGATCGTCGAGGCGAACACGGATCCGAGCGACCCGGCGGACATCCTCACGGTGCGCATGCATGCCGAGGGCAAGTACGCGAAGAAGCTCTGGATCGAAGCGCCCGGCTCGGGCCACACTCCGACGCGGCTCACCCCCGAAGTGCTGGCGCGCAAGGCGCACTTCCCGAAGATGGATGGCAAGTTCGTGTTCAAGCATGCCGTGACGCGCATGCCCGAAGTATTAGGTGAGGCGCTCGCACACGCGGGCGTGAAGGGCGAGGACATCGACCTCTTCCTCTTCCATCAGGCAAACCTGCGCATCAACGAGTTCGTCGCGAATGCGCTGCAGCTGCCCACGCAAAAGCTCCGCAATAACATCCAGCGCTATGGCAACTGCTCGGCCGCCTCGATTCCGATGCTGCTCGCGGAAGCCCAGCAAGAAGGCGCGCTGAAGCCGGGCCGACTGATCTCGATGACGGGCTTTGGGTCGGGCTTCAGCTGGGGCAGCGCCGTCGTCCGCTGGTAGCTGAGCCGGCTCTGGCGCAGTGCGTCGCGATCTCGCACTCATGCCGCGATGCGTAATCCGTAAGTACCTGTTTTAACACGGGAATATAATTTTCTTGACGCATTGACGCATCGTGTTATCTCTCTGTGTGCGCGGGCCGGAAAGAAATCACCGGCCGCAAACCCGAGAGGAGACCGAGATGGCGAAAGCCCAGGCCAAGGCGAATGTGATCGAGGATGCACGCACTCGTATCGAGGACGTGATCGGCAACGTGGAACGCGACTGGAAGCGCCTCCAGAAGGACGCTGACAAGCGCCGCAAGGAACTCGAAACGCGCGCAATGCGCGAAGTGAAGAAGCTCCGCACGCAGCTCGAGGCGAGCCCGCTGGCGAAGCGCGCGCAGGAACTGCGCGGGAAGGCCGAGAAGCGCGCCGCGCGCTTCCGCGAGGAACTGCGCGAGAGCCCGGCCGCGAAGCGCGCCGAGGAGCTGCGCGACCAGGCCCAGGCCCGCTTCGGCGAGATGCTCGGCAGCGCCGGCATCGCGACCGCCTCGGATGTCGAGAAGCTCGAGAAGCGCGTCGCTGCGCTGGCTCGCGAGATGAAGGCCCCCAAGCGTGCAAAGCGACCCGCGGCGGCATAGTTCGCAGCGCAAATCGTCTGAAGGGCCTGGCCGCGGAAGCAGCCGGGCCCTTCGCATTTTCTGGCTACGTTGCGCCGCCGCGCGCCTAACGCGCCTCCAGGAGGTCTCTCATGGCGAGCTTCACCGGCGTCGACTTCTTACGCCTCGACGAGCTGCTCTCGGACGAGGAGCGCCTCGCGCGTGATGCGGTGCGCGCCTGGGTTTCGGGCGAGTTCCTGCCGCGCGTGCAGGAGCATGTGCGCCGCGACGGCTCGTTCCCAATGGAGCTCGTACCGCAGATCGCCGAGCTCGGTTTGTTCGGCGCGAACCTCCACGGCTACGGCTGCGCCGGCATGAACAACGTCGCTTACGGCCTCGTGATGCAGGAACTCGAGCGCGGCGATTCCGGCCTGCGCTCGTTCGCGTCGGTGCAGGGTTCGCTGTGCATGTACCCGATCTACGCCTTCGGCTCCGACGCGCAGAAGGAACGCTGGCTCCCGCCGATGGCCGCCGGCAAGGCGATCGGCTGCTTCGGCCTGACGGAACCCGACTTCGGCAGCTTCGCGCAGGGCATGCGCACGAAGGCCGAGCGCCGGGGCAAGGGCTGGGTCCTGAACGGCACGAAGCGCTGGATCACGAACGGCACGTTGGCCGACATCGCCGTGATCTGGGCGCGCAGCGAAGAGGGCGTACGCGGCTTCCTCGTCGAGAAGGGCACGCCGGGCTTCGAGGCGCGCGACATCAAGGGCAAGTTCTCACTGCGGGCGTCCGTGACGTCCGAGCTGTTCTTGCGAGATGTCGAGCTCTCCGACGACCAGCGCCTACCGACGGCGGAAGGCATGAAGGGGCCTCTCTCCTGCCTCACCCAGGCGCGCTACGGCATCGCCTGGGGCGCAATCGGCGCGGCGATGGCTTGTTACGACGAGGTTGTCACCTACAGCAAGGCGCGCATCGTGCAGGGCGGCCCGCTCGCCGGCAAGCAGCTCACGCAGGCGAAGCTCGCGGAGATGCTCACCGAGATCACGAAGGCGCAGCTGCTCGCGCTGCGGCTCGGGCGCATCAAGGACGAGCACAAGCTCGAGCCGGTGATGGTGTCGATGGCGAAGCGCAACAATGTCGACATCGCGCTGCAGATCGCCCGCGTGGCGCGCGACCTGCTCGGCGCGAACGGCATCGTCGACGACTACCAGTCGATGCGGCACATGGTGAATCTCGAGACGGTGCGCACGTACGAAGGCACCCACGACATCCACACGCTGATCCTCGGCGAGCACATCACGGGGCTGCGGGCGCTCTAGCGCCGACGTGATTCAAGTCGGCGCCGCGCGGGCCGATGCTCGGTTCATGGCACGGCTGATCGGCTTGCTCTTGATGATCGCGGGGATCTTCCTCGGGATCTCGATCTACACCGAGGGGACCGAGCGCACGTTTGCTGGCTTGTTGGGATCGGACGGAGCGGAGCCGCAGGTCGAAGAGGAAGCCCGCGCGGGCGTGGCGCCGGAAGGCGAGCGCCCCCGCCCATCAGGCCGCGCTGCGCCGAGCGCCATCACCTCGCGCGTACGCGAGCGGGTGACGGACGCGATCAGCGAGGGCACGCGCCGCCACGGAGGCGAGTGACGCGCGCTTGCTAGGAGACCGACCCGAGATGGGCGGCTGA
>JANNKN010000278.1:0-3284 GCA_031396315.1 Deltaproteobacteria bacterium | reverse complement strand
GGCGGCGCCAAAACATCCCCAATCGCTTTCAAAGACCCGAACAAGAAGTTCGGCACTCCTTCGAGCACGAGGCTCGCCGGCCCCGACGCCACCGACTTCGCGAGCAGCGGCTGCACGATCGGCTTCGTCCACTCGCCCGTCACCGAGAAGTAGAAACCCGCGAGCGCGCGGTCCTCACCTAACAGCAGCACGTTCACGATCGGGATCGCACCGACGATCTGGTCGAGCGTCGGGAGTGGATACATGCCGATCGCCGCTTCGAGTTCGTAGGGCTCGGCGAGATGCGTCTTGCCAGACGCCGCCATGCGCTCCGACTTTCCCTCGAGCGTGAGCGTGCGCGACGTCATCCAGCCGTTCTCGATCGGGCCTTCGAGGTCGATCGCCTTGTACGGGAAGCGGTCGCGCTTGCCGAACGGGTTGATCTTCTCGTCGCTCATCGCGACGGCCAGCAGGAACGGCACGCTGCGGTAGATCTCGCCCTTGCGCGCGTGAAGGCTCGCATAACCACTCACGTCGGCGAGCGGGCTCGCGCCGAGCTGAAGCTTTCCCGCGACGACCGCGCCGCCGGTGAGCGTGCCCGACATCAACTCCTTCGGCGCCTGAGAAGTCGCCCAGATCGTGAGCAGGTCGAGGCCGCGCGCCTGCGCCTCGGCGGTGAACGGAATCGGCCCGTCGTTGCCGAGATCGACCGTCACGCGGCCCTCGATCTCGCCGCTCGGCGCGAGCCGCAGTTTCGAGTCGTACAGGTCGGCGGTGGCGTCGACGACGCGAAAAGCGCCGTCGTAGCTCTGGGTGAGGAAGCGCCCCATCGAGCTGACTTCGAGCGCGAAGCGGCCCTCGGCCCAGCGCTTGGGATCCGCCGCCGGAGCCGCAGCCGGGCGCGGCTCGCCGAGCGTGAGATCCACCGAGATCGAGCCGCCGTCGCGCAGCGGCGAGCCGTCCTGGGCGCGCGACTTGAGCCAGGTCGCCTTGCCCTCGACCGCGAAGCCTGCCCAGCTCCCCGTCTCGACCGCGTAGTCGTACCCGTTGTCGAGCCGTGTCACCTCGGCCGTCACGTCTTCGAGCGTGCAGAACAGCAGCGGATGCGCGAGCCGATCGACATCGAGGTTCAGCGTGCGCCAAGTCGGCGTGTATGGAGGCTTGCGGCGCGACTCGAACCACGCGCGCAGATCGTCGATCGCGGCGATGCGCGCCACGGGGGCGGGGCGGTCGCACTTCACCGCCTCGAGCGAATGCACGCGCGAGAGGCCGCGCAGCTTCAGCGCGAGGCGCGGTAGGCGGCGCTCGCGGAATTGCGCGCCAGTCGCATGCACTTCGAGCACGTCGCCACCGAACTGAATCGTGCCGGAGACGTCGCCGAGTCGGTCCGATTCGCCGATGCGCAGCTCGGCGCCTTCGAGGCTGAGCTTCAGCGCGATGTCGCCCGTGCGCGCGAGCACGCCGCCAGCGGCGATCTCGCGCACGCCGCCGACGCTGCTCTTCACGCGCACGTCGAGCTCACGGATCTCGCCGTGCACGATGCGTTCGAGCGCGCGCTCGGCGTCGGGGCGAACCCCCTTCGGGAGCTGTGCGGCGATGCGCGCGAGCTCGTCGCGACCGATGTCGCTGGTGCGCGCCTCCATCTGCAGCGGGCTCGCGTCCGAGAGCGGAAGCCCGAGTGAGAACGCGCCGCCGAGCGCGAGTTTCCCGTCCGCGAGCGCGAGCTCCGTCGAGCGCACTTCGCGCGCGTCGGCTTCGAGCGCGAGCGTGAGCTTCGGCTCGCGCAAATCGAGCCGCAGCGCGCGCTCCGGATCGCGCTCGGCGCCGAGCTCGCCTTTCACGCCGTGGCCCGCGATCGACACGCGCAACGCGTGCGGGGCGCCCGGGAGCGAGCGCCAGAGAAGCTCGCCGCTCGCGTTGCCTGCGAGCTCGCGCGGCTGGCGCAGCGCCGCGAGCAGCGGACCGAGCGGTACGGAAGCCACGCTCAGCCGCGCGACGATCTCGTCGTCGGCGACCGCGAGTGCGACCTCGAACGGCGCGCTCGCACCCTCCGTGAGTAGCGCGCGTCCAGCTGCTGCCCACGCGCCATCGCTCGTGAGGCGTGAGCAGCGAAACGAGACCGCATCGACTTCGAGCACGCGACGCGGCGGCGCGGCAGCACTCGTCAGCGTGAGGGCAAGGCGCTCGCCGTCGATGGGCGGAATCGGGCAGGGCTGAGCGCGCAGCAGATCGGCGGCTTTCGAGAGCGCCGCGATCGCGCGGCTGGCCGGATCCTCCGCGTGCGCTTCGCCTGGAGGCGCCGCCTGCGGATCGGGCAGTGATACCTCGATGCCGGCGAAGCGGAGTCCGCGCAATTCGAGCCGGCCGAGCACCAGCAGAATCGGGTCGATGCGCGCACTCACCTCGTCGACTGCGAGCGCCGCACCGCCCGGCAGCGGATCGGCGCGTAGTCCGTGGGCTTCGAGCAGGAGCCACGGCAGCTCCTGCGTGAGGTTGACGCGCACGTCCGCAAGCCGAACGGGCGCCTTCAGCAGCGCCGAAAGGCGCGTTTCGGCTGCTGCGCGGAGCCGCTCCGGCGCCATCTGCGAGGCGGCATAGAAGCCGCCCAGCGCAGCAGCGCCGAAAACGCACACCCCGAGCAAGAAGACCAAGACGGCGCGACGCAAACGTCCCCCGAGGTGGGCCCACTCTAGCCACCCACTGCCCGGAGACGGGCGGTCAGGGCTCCGCATTCGTAGCGGCCGTCACAAGACTCGCGACCCCAACTTCGGGATCGCGAGCGCGCGACTGCGCGCCGAAAGGCTGCGCGAGAAGCACGGAATTCCGTGCGCGCCGCGGGGCTCGGAAACCCGCCAAGCGCCGATTCCTGCTCAAGAAATTCCGGGTCGCTTCCGAAATGGGTCCACAGCCCAACGCATGCCTCGCGATGAAGGCAAGTGAGCGAGCGACGCGAGCGCCTAAGGGGCCAGGCGACCAGCGGAATTCGCAACGGCGGGAGAAGACACGGTGGAAGCAGAAGCGCTGAACGAGAACGACTACCAGCCGAATCGCGTGCGCGAGATTCGCGAGAACCGCCTGATGACTCAGGCGCAGCTCGCGCGCAAAGCGAAGGTGGCGCTGCGGACGATCCACAGCGTCGAGAAGGGCATGAACTGCCGCATGGATACGAAGCGCAAGATTCTGCTCGCGCTTGGCATGCGCTTCGAAGACAAGGAATTCGTATTCCCGTCGCTGCTTCGCCGCGGCCTCGAGAACCAGCTCGGCGCACCTTTGCAGGGGACCGCAACGTCCGACGCCAGCGCAAC
>JANNKN010000276.1:0-1892 GCA_031396315.1 Deltaproteobacteria bacterium | reverse complement strand
GAGCGGGCCTCGTCCTCGGTGAAGCTGCCAGTGATCGCCACTGATCCCGAGAACGAGGGCTGGTTGACCGATGGTGCCGACTGGATGACGCCGTCGAGCACGATCGCCAGCTGGCCACGCTCAGTGCCGGGCTGTTGTGGGCACGACTCGCTGTTGGCGTAGCACTGGGAGGCGAGCAGGTTCCACGCCGCCTCGCCGTCGCCCCGTAGCCCGACCGACACCCCCCACGCGCCCAAGTTATCGAGTGAGGGTTCGGCGCTCCCGCGGGTGAACACCTCGCCCGTGCCGCCGGCAGGGCCGACGATGCAGACCTCGCCCGCGTCGCCCCGCACCGGGAGCACGTCTTGTTGGCCGGGGGCCGCTGGGTCGTTCGGATCAACGGTCGGAGCCGTGTTGGTCGTCGCTGGGACGCTGGGGACCCTCGCCGTCGGTGCGATCCTATCGCCCGAGGAGGCCTACGAGGACGCGCATTTCAAGGCGCGCGGCTTCCAGGTGGAAGTGCATCATCCGGAGCACGGGCGCAGCTTCCGCTACCCCGGTGCGCCGTACGCGCTGCAGAAGGGCGCGTGGCGCATCTCGCGTCGCGCGCCGCGCGCCGCGGCTGGGCGAGCACACGGCCGAAGTGCTGCGGGAGGTTGGGCTGTGAGCGCGCGCAAGCAGAAGAGCGGGGCACGGCTGCCGAAAGGGCGCGCGGCGCGAGCTCCGAAGCGCGCGCGACTGATTACGGCGAAGGGCGGCGGCGGCTTGATCCTCGAGGCGGCCTACGCGCTCGCCGGCATTCCGCTCGAAGTCGAAGACATCGCCTGGGATGACGTCGGCCCGCAGAGCGAACGCCTCGCGAAGCTGAATCCGCTCGGGCAAGTGCCGACGCTCGTGCTCGCGGACGGCGCCGTAATGACTGAGAGCGCCGCGATGTTGCAGTACCTCGCCGAGCTCGCGCCGCGCGCCAAGCTCGCACCTCCGCGCGGCGATCCACAGCGCGCGCAGTTCCTGCGCTGGCTTGCGTTCCTGGTCGCCGCAGTCTATCCGACCTTCACCTACGGCGATTCGCCCGCGCGCTGGGTCGGAGACGACGCAGGCCCGAAGCTGCGCGCCAGCACCGACGCGCATCGCGAGCAGCTGCTGCGCTTCCTCGACGCGGAGGTCGCCGGCAAGCCGTGGTTTCTCGGCAAGCGTTTCAGCGCGCTCGATCTCTACTTCCCCGTGTTGCGCCTCTGGCGACCCGGTAAGGACTGGTGGCGCGCGAACACGCCGAAGCTGAACGCGATCGCGGACCGCTGCGAGCAGCTACCGGCCGTGGCGCGCGCGTTCGCGCGCAATCGCGCCTAACGAGTGGCAGTGACGGAGAGTGCGGGCCAGCGCGATGTCGCGCGTGTCGTCGCCGCAGCCACGATCTCGAACTTCGGCTCGATGCTGACGCGCGTCGCGCTGCCGTTCGTCGCCATCGACGCGCTCACCGCGGACGCCGCCGACATGTCGGCGCTCAGCATCGCGCGACTCGTGCCGGGGTTGACGATCGGCCTCGTGTTGCCGGCATGGATCGAGCGCCGCCGCAAGCGCGGCGTGATGATCGGCGCCGATCTCGCGCACGCCGCGCTCTTGTTCGCGGTGCCGACTGCGTTCGCGCTCGGCTGCCTGTCGATGCCACTGCTCTGGGGCTTCGCGTTCCTCTCAGGGCTCTTCTCGTTCGCGTTCGGCGTCGCGCGCCAATCCTTCGTACCGGGCTTGGCCTCGCGCGAGCAGCTCGTCGGCGCGAACGCGCGCATCGCGGCGGGAAGCAATGCCGCTGAGGCGCTCGCCTTCGGTGGCGGCGGCTGGCTCGTGCAGTTGCTCTCCGCCCCACTCGCGCTCGTGGCCGATGCGTTCAGCTACCTCGCGTCGGCGGCGCTGCT
>JANNKN010000137.1:0-1395 GCA_031396315.1 Deltaproteobacteria bacterium | reverse complement strand
GCACTGAGCCGCTGCCGAGCAGGTACGCGAGCAGGAAGGTGCCCTCGTCGCTCGCCGGGTCGTCGATGTCCTTCTCGACCTTCGCCCGTCCGCTGGTGCGGGTGCCGACGATGTCGAGCGCCGCCTGAACGATCGCCGAGGTGCCCGTCACCTTGTAGCTGAGGTCCAGCTTCCGGAGGCCGCCCGTGTTCGCGGTGAACTCCGATGAAGTCAGGACATAGCCGTTGGCCGTCGTGGTGATCGTGTACTGCGATAAGTCGCTGCTCAGCTTCTTCGTCTTCGTGACGGCGAAGTCGCTGAACGTCAGCGTCCCGTCGTCGGAAGTGAAGCTGGCAGTTCCGCCGCCACTGACCAAGTCAGCGAGCGTGAACGTGGCCGCCTGCGCCGAACCCGCGGCGAGCAGCGACGCTCCTGCTAGGACCGCAAGGAATGAGAATCTTGTTGACATTTTGTTTACTCCGGGGTCGCAATCGGACCCTCTAAGGACGGAGTGGTGCAAAAGAGGCTGTTGTGGCGCGATTTGTTTGATCGGATTCGAATTCGTTGCGTGGCAGTGACTTAATGCCGCATGTCGTCGTCAGCTCCGCGCGGATTGCCACGCGTGCGATACACGTGAGGCTGTCGGTGAGCACCTGCGTCGATCGCCCATGGAGAGGCGTCGCGACTCGGCTTAGCCGACGCCGCGCGCGACCGGCCACGCACGCATTCCGCGCAGCGCGATGCGCCGAAGGCCCGCGCGAATCATCTTGCCAGCGCCGACCGCCTCGCCTACAAAACGCGGCTTCCCGGCGAGGATTCGTGCGCCAGGACGGGGCGTTAGCTCAGTTGGTAGAGCGCCGTGCTCACACCGCGGAGGTCACAGGTTCGAGCCCTGTACGCCCCACCATCTCGGACCGCGCGTTCGCGATGGATTCCTCCTACCGGGACCTCGCGTGCGCCGTCAGTTGACCCGCGCCGTCGGGCTCTTGGCCTTCGCAGCTCGCCGCTCGAGACTCACGTAGTAGCTGGCGAGAGTCGCGGTGGTGAATGCGATCGCGGCGAACGTCTCCTGAACCTCGTCGGTGTTGCCATACCACCGGTGGAGTTCGCGGTTGTGTACGAGCACGACGGCCGCGATCACTGGAAGCCAGCCGATCGGTGGGACGACGGGAATGGCGAGGGAGTCGAGCGCGCGCTTCAGCGCCGGCGCGAGCCGCGCACCGATCGAGATCACCGCCCACGCATACAGGCCCGGCCGCAGATTCATCCAGCGATCGAGCCACGGCACGTTGTGGATCGTCGTCTCGTCCTGGTTGTTGGCCCAGAACTCCGGCGTGTCGAACCCGAAGATGCGCTGGCCCCAACTGATCTCTTCGCCACCGACGAAGAGGAAGCCGAGCGCGCCGACGAGTAGCA
>JANNKN010000117.1:0-6333 GCA_031396315.1 Deltaproteobacteria bacterium | reverse complement strand
CCCGCTCACCCCCGGCGACTTCAGCTCCCAGATCGCGCAGATCCCGGACGATGCCGACTGCTTCTACGGTCAGCTCGGTGAGGCGGTGTGGCCGTCGATCCTCACGGCTGCCAAGCGTACGCCCGCGGGGTGCGCCTTACTCCGCGAGCGAGGCGCGCAGGAACCAGGCGTGCTTCTCGAACTCCTGCACCGCGGCGTTCACGAGATCGACGGTGTCCTCGTCGCCGAGCTCGGTCGCGAGGTGACGCGTCTCGCGCAGGCCCGCGGTGAACTGCTCGAAGCGCTCTGCGAGCAGGCGCACGTGCACGAGATCGCGCGTCGCCTCGGCGGGGTACTCGGGCAGGCTCGATGCACGCGCGACGTAGCGCACGGTGCCGCGCACCTGCGCACCGAGCGTGACCGCACGCTCCGCAAGCGCGTCGTTGTGCGCGGCGAGGCCCAGCGCGAACGTCTCGAACAGCGGGTGCAGCGCCGCGAACTGCGGCCCCTTCACGTTCCAGTGCGCGACCTTGATCTGGCTGTGCAGGTCGAGGCCATCCGCGAGCCGCGCGTTCAGCGACGCGGCGATCTGCTCGCGATCCTTCTCGGGCAACGGGCTCGGGCTCTTGTACGTCATGGCTCCTCCTCTCCTTCTCGGGTGGATTCGCGGCGCGCGCTCAAGCGGCGGCAAGCGTCTTCTCTCCAGGCTTCCAGTTGCACGGCGTGAGCTCGCCGGTCTGGAGCGCGTCGAGCACGCGCAGCACCTCGTCGACGTTGCGGCCGACGGACAGATCGTTCGCGCTCGCGAAACGGATCACGCCCTCCGCATCGACGATGTAGGTGGCGCGCAGCGCGACACCCTCCGTGCGATGCAGGATGCCGAGCGCCGCCGACAGCTCGCGCTTCGTGTCTGCGAGCATCGGGAACGGCAGCGCGCGCAGCGCCGGGTGCTGCTTGCGCCAGGCGAGGTGCACGAAGTGCGAGTCGGTGCTCGCGCCGAGCACCTGCGCGCCGCGCGCGCGGAAATCCGCGTCGCGCTCGCCGAAGGCCGCGATCTCCGTCGGGCACACGAACGTGAAATCCATCGGCCAGAAGAACACGACGCGCCAGCGGCCCGCGTGGCTCGCGGGCGTGAGCGTCTCGAACTCCTCGCCCGGTTCGAGGCTCACGACGGCCTCGAGCGCGTACTCCGGAAAGCGATCTCCAACGGTCAGCATCTGCGTTCTCCTCGTTGCGGCGGGGATGACCGCGACGAAGAGAACTCTCGGCCTCGCGTCGACGAGCGGCCAAGACATGTTTCGGATGCGCGCGATACTTCCGGGCTATCGGCGGCGCGCGCGGCTCAGTGCGTGGCGCTCGTCTCGCCCCTGCCGGCAGCCCGCATGCCGGCGATCCACTTCCACACGCTGATCGCTCCGCCGATCGAGAAGAACACCGCCATGCCCGTGAGAAACCGGCTGCGCGCGCCGAACGGCGAGAGCCAGAAGAACGACGCGAGCAGCGCGAAGAACGCCGTCGCGCCTGCACGCGCGAGCGTGCGCCGCGCGGCGCCGGGCTTCGCGTTGCCGACCGCGATCGCGAGCCCGAGCACGAGCGCCGCGACCGCGCCGAGAATCAAGAGCTTCGTCGCCATCCCCATTCCAAACCCCGCGCTCCAGCGCTAGCGCCGCAGGAAGCTCTTCACCTTCGCCGCCACCGCGTCGCCGACGAAGCCGAAATGCTTCGCGAGAGCCTGATAAGAGGCTGAGGCGCCGAAGCGATCCATCCCGATCACGAGGCCGCTCGGCCCGATCAGGGCGCGCAGCGCTTCGCCGCGGCCGGCCTCGATCGCCACCGCGGGAACGTTCGGCTCGAGCAGCGAGGCGCGATACGTGTCGCTCTGCGCGCGCAGCAACTCGAGGCTCGGCGCCGAGACGACGCGCGCCGCGATGCCGCTCTCGGCGAGCAGTGCCGCTGCGTCGCACGCCACCGCGACCTCGGAGCCCGTCGCGATCAGCACCACATCGGGCTTGCCCTTCGGATCGCGCACCTTGTAGGCGCCGCGCAGTACGTCCTTTGCCTCGAAGGCGACCTCGCGCTTTAGCACCGGCAGCGCCTGGCGCGAGAGCGCGAACGCCACGGGGCCGCGCGCTTCCTTCAGCGCGTAGCTCCACGCCATCGCGGTCTCGATGCCGTCGGCCGGGCGGAACACCACCAGCCCCGGAATCGCGCGCAGCGCGTCGACGTGCTCGATCGGCTGGTGCGTCGGGCCGTCCTCGCCGACGAAGATCGAGTCGTGGGTGAACACGAACACCGAGCGCGCCTTCATCAGCGCCGCGAGCCGGACGCTCGGCCGCATGTAGTCGCTGAACACGAGGAACGTGCCGCAGAACGGCGCGAAGGTGCCGTCGAGCGCGATGCCGTTGGTGATCGCGGCCATCGCGTGCTCGCGCACGCCGAAGTTCAGGATCGAGCCCGCGAACGGGTCGTCGCCCTGCCCGACCATGCCGCCGTTGGGAATGCTCGTGTTGTTACTGCCCGCGAGGTCAGCCGAACCGCCGATCAGGAGCTGTGGCGCCGCCGCCGCGATGCGGCCGATCACGGTGCCCGAGTGCGCGCGCGTCGCCGCACTCTTCACGTCGAGGCCGAGCACGAGCTGTTCGGTGAGATCCGCGGGCAGCACGCGCTCGCGCACGCGCTGCCAGCTCGCCGCCGCGTCCGCGTTCGCGCTGCGCCAGGCCGCGAGCTTCTCGTCCGCGAGCATGCGCTCGAAGCGCTTCGCCGCCGCGCGCTCTTTGCAGTAGGCCCGCACGTCGTCGCCGACGTTGTAGAGCGGCTCGAGCGGAATCCCGAGGTTCGTCTTCGTCTGCTTCAGGTTCTCGGCACCGAACGGGCCGCCGTGCGCCTTCGATTGCCCCGCCCACGGGCTGCCATACCCGATCGTCGTCTTCAGCACCACGATCGAGGGCCTGCCGGTCGTCGCGCGCGCGGTCTCGAGCGCACGGTCGAGTGCGGCGATGTCCTCGCCGTCGATCTCTTCGACGTGCCAGCCCTGCGCTTCGAAGCGGCCGCGCACATTCTCGCTGAACGAGAGGCTGGCAGGCCCGTCGATCGTGACCTTGTTGTCGTCGTAGAGCACGACCAGGTTGTCGAGCTTCAGGTGCCCGGCGAGCGAGGCGCTCTCGTAGGAGATGCCCTCCATCAGGTCGCCATCGGACGCGATCACATACACGAAGTGGTGTCCCGGGCCTTCGCCGCCGCGCCCGAAGCGCGAACGCGCGAGCTTGCCCGCGAGCGCCATGCCGACGGCGTGGGCGAAGCCCTGCCCGAGCGGCCCGGTCGTGACTTCAACCCCTGGTGTCTCGCCGAACTCCGGGTGCCCGGGCGTCTTCGAGTGCAGCTGCCGAAAGCGCTGGATCTCGCTCAGCGGCAGGTCGTATTCGAACAGGTTCAGCAGCGAATAGAGCAGCATCGACGCGTGCCCCGCGCTGAGCACGAAGCGGTCGCGCAGCGGCCAGCTCGGGTCGCTGGGATCGAAGCGCAAATGCTGGTCCCAGAGCTGAAATGCGGGCCGCGCGAGGCCCATCGGCGCGCCGAGGTGGCCGATCCCGGCGGCCTCGACGGCGTCGATCGTGAGGCCGCGGATGGTGTTCTCGATCTTCGAGCGCAGTTCGGGCGTGAGCGCAATCGGCATCGCTTCTCCGACGGAGGGAGCGGGGTTCCTTCAGGCGCGCGCACTGTATCAGCCCGAGGCCGAACCGAAACGGCGGAAACGCGCGAAATGCGGATTGCCTCGCGTCGCGCGGCGGCATCGACAAATCGGTCGAGCTCACGGGACGTCCGCGGTCGGCGTCGAAGTGGCGGTGCAGAACGCAATCTCGAAGGCGTCGAACTCGCTTCACAACCTGCGCTCGTTCGCAGTCACGAACGTGCGCGGCGATCGGCTTCACGCTCGACGAGTAGCGACGCGCCTCAGCGGCGCTTCGGCTTGGCCGGCGCGCCGAGCAGGCCGCCGCCGACGCGCATCGCGAAGTCGGTGAGGCCGCGCGGCGTGAACGGCTGCGTCGCCGCCATCGCGAGTGCGTCGAGGCCGACGAGATAGCGGGAGCGCGGGCTCGCGCTCTCGATCGCGCGCACGATCGTGCGCGCCACGGCATCCGGCGGCGGCGCGAAGCGTTCCACGAGCTCGAGCCCCGCGGCGACTCGCTCGTAGGCCTTCGCGTAGGGCGAGCCGGTATGCGCGGCGGCGGCGTCGGTCTGCTCGCGCGTGCGGTCGCCGATCCCCGTCTTGAAGAAGCCGGGCTCCACGATGACGACCTTTACGCCGAACGACTCCACCTCGACGCGCAGCACGTCGGAGAGCGCCTCGAGCCCGAACTTCGAGGCGTGGTACCAGCCGTTGAGCGGCATCACGACGGCGCGGCCCGCGATCGAGGAGACCATCACGATGCGCCCCGCGCCGCGCGCCCGCATCGCCGGCAGCGCGCAGCCCGCGATCACCGCAGGCGCGATCAAGTTGACGTCGAGCTGCGCCCGCGCGCGCTCGGCGGATACCTCCTCGACCGCGCCGGTCTCCGAGTAGCCCGCGTTGTTCACCACCGCGTAGAAGTCCGGCAGCGCCGGCCACGCCGCGACGACCGCCGCGTGATCCGAGACGTCGAGCACCAGCGGATGCACGTGCGCCGCGACCTTCGCCTCCTTGGCGGCGGCCCGCAGCGCCTCGGCCTTGCTCTCGCTGCGCACGCTGCCGTGCACATCCCAGCCGCGCTTCGCGAGCATCAGCGCACTCGCGAGCCCGATCCCACTGTTCGCTCCAGTGATCAGCACGGGTCCGGGCTTGCGCGCCATGACAACCCTCCGGCGAGCGCCATCCTACACCCCTGCGCGCAGCCCGATCGACCGAAGGAGAGGCCATGAGCCAGCTCGATCCGACGACCGAGGCCCGCTGGGGGCGACTCCCACGCGCGCTGCTGCTCGCGCTCGAAGCGCCGCGCGCCGCGCTCGAGGCCGGCAGCCTCGCGCCGGCATTTCCGTGGCTCGCGCGTTCGGCGCGCGGTGACGGGCATCCCGTGCTCGTACTGCCCGGCTTCCTGGCGAGCGACGCCTCCACGCGCGTCCTGCGCGGCTTCCTCGACGCGCTCGGCTGGACGCCACACGGCTGGGGGCTCGGCCGCAACCGCGGAGTCCGCGATGCGGTGCTCGAGGCGCTGGTCTCGCGCCTCGACGATATTGCGGGCCGCGAGCGCGTCAGCCTGGTCGGCTGGAGCCTCGGCGGCGTGTTAGGCCGCGAGCTCGCGAAGCGCGCACCGGAGCGGGTGCGCTGCGTGATTACGCTCGGGAGCCCGTTCGGCGACCTCGAGCCGCCGCCAGTTCCGACCACCGCGATCTACAGCCGGAGCGACGGCATCGTGAACTGGCGGGATTGCGTGGAAGCTGCCGGTCCGCGCACCGAGAACATCGAGCTCGTCGGCAGCCACTGCGGGCTCGGCGTGCATCCGCTCGCACTGCACGCGATCGCGGATCGGCTCGCGCAGCCCGACGGCGCCTGGAAACCGTTTGACCGGGGGGGCCTGCGCGGCGCACTGTATCGCTGAGTGACGGCGCCGAGGCGCGGAGCGAGGTTCCATCACTCTCTGCTCCGATCCACCGCGGAGGCGCGCATGCAACAGCTCTCCGGCCTCGACGCTTCGTTCCTCTACTTCGAGACGCCGAACGCTTCGACCCACATCGGCGCGTTCTCGATCTACGACCCGAGCGCGCTGCGCGGCGGCCGCCTCACCTACGAGCAGCTGCTCGCCGACGTCGAGAGCCGCCTGCACCTCGCGCGTTGTTTTCGCCAGAAGGTCGTGCGCGTGCCCCTCGACCTCGATCACCCGTACTGGATCGAGGACGCTGATTTCGATCTCGAGTTCCACGTGCGTCACATTGCGCTGCCGAAGCCCGGCAGCTGGCGCCAGCTGTGCGAGCAGGCGGCGCGCATTCATGCGCGCCCGCTCGATCTCTCGCGCCCGCTCTGGGAGCTCTATCTGATCGACGGGCTCGACGATCTGCCCGGCTTGCCGAAGGGCAGCTTCGCGACGCTGATCAAGATCCACCACGCGGCGATCGACGGCGTCTCGGGCGCGCAGATCATCGCCGCGATGCACGACGATCGGCGCGATGCGGTGCCGTCGCCGCCCGCGGACGCCTGGGTCCCCGAGCACGATCCCAGCGCCCTCGAGCTGCTCGCCCGTGCGGCTGCGAACAACGTGCGCTCACCGTTCCAGCTCGGGCGTGTGCTCGCGAACACCGTGCCCGGCATCCGCCGCTACGTGGACACGCAGCGGCGCAGCTCGATCGAGGAGACGGGCCCCGTCCCGCGCACACGCTTCAACG
>JANNKN010000063.1:0-3326 GCA_031396315.1 Deltaproteobacteria bacterium | reverse complement strand
GCAGCGCGGGCGAGCAGGGCGGCGTGCGCTACAGCGGCGCTCGCATCGCGGGCCGCGGCCAGCTCGCGGTGCTCACGCTGCTGCCCGTGACGCTGCCGGTGCCCGTGCTGCGCGAGCTCGTGCAGCAGCGCTTCGGCGTCTCGGAGCTCGCGACGTCCGCCTTCATGTCGATCAACATGGTCGGCGCCTTCCTCGCGGCGCCGTTCATCGGCGCGCTCGCCGATCGCCTCGGCCGCCGCCGCGCGTTGCTGATCGCGTCGCTCGCGCTCGACGCGCTCTGCTTCCTCGCGCTCACCGCCGACGTCCCGTTCGCCGCGTTCATGGCGATTCGCTTCGTGGAAGGCTGCGCCCACATCAGCGCGCTCTCGCTGCTGATGGGCATCGCCTCGAGCGCGCGCCCCGAGCATGAGCGCAGCCTCGCGCTCGGCGTCGTCGGATCCGGCTTGTTACTGGGCGTCGCGGCCGGCGCGCCGATCGGCGGGCGCCTCGGCGCGAGCGACGCGCTGCTCCCGCTTCAGCTAGGCGCAGCGGTCGTTACGCTGGCCGCGCTACTCGCCGCACTCGTCGTGCGCGAGACCGAGCGCGCGGGCGAGCGCCGTCCCGGCTTCGGCGAGATCGCGCAGCTCGTGCGCGCGCACCCGCTCGTCGCGCTGCCGCTCGCGTTCTCCTTCATCGACCGCTTCACAGTCGGCTTCTTCACCTCCACCTTCGTCTTCCTCGCGCGCAACGAACATCACTTCACGCCGGCTCGAGTCGGCATATTGATCTTCATCTTCATGCTGCCCTTCGCCGCGCTCTCGTTTCCGTTCGGCCTCGCAGCCCAGCGCACCTCGCGCGTCGCCTTCTTGATCGGCGGCAGCCTGATCTACGGCGCGCTCGTCGCGAGCCTCGGCTTCTGGCCCGCGGGCTCGTTCGTCGTGCTCATGGCCCTCACCGGCATTTCGGCCGCGGTGATGTTCATGCCCTCGATGCTGATGACCACCGAGACCACGCCAGAACGCATTCGCACCACATCATTGGGGGCCTTCAACGCCGCAGGCAGCCTCGGCTTCATCGCGGGCCCGCTGGTCGGCGGCGCGGTGAGCGCTGCGGTGGGCGCGGAGCACGGCGCGCGAGCGGGCTATCAGGCCGCGTTCGTCGTGGCGGGCGCCTCGGTGATCGTGCTGGCGCTCGCCGCGCTGGCGCCGCTATGGCGGTTCGAGCGCGGGCTGAAGGCGCGCTGACCCGAGCAACCCCCCTCCCGCACCGCGCTTCCCTTGATACGATGCGCCCGCGCATTCGCCGCGACCCCCCTTCGCGACGCGCGCAGAGAAGGGGGCCTATGGCCGGGCTATTCGCGACGAAGTCGGTCGATGCGTTCCACGCGGATCTGAAGAGCGGCAGCTCGCTGAAGCGCGCGCTCGGCGCCTTCGATCTGGTGATGCTCGGCATCGGCTGCATCATCGGCACGGGAATCTTCGTGCTCACCGGCGTCGCCGCGGTGGAACACGCAGGGCCCGCTGTCAGCGCGTCCTACGCGATCGCCGGCGCGATCTGCATTCTCGCTGCGCTTTGTTATTCCGAATTCGCGACGATGATCCCGATTTCGGGCAGCGCCTACAGCTACGCGTACGCGACGCTCGGCGAGCTCGTCGCATGGATCATCGGCTGGGATCTCGTGCTCGAGTACGCGCTCGCGGCGAGTGCCGTCGCAGTCGGCTGGTCGGGTTATGTGGTGAATCTGCTCGCTGGCTTCGGGATCGTGCTGCCCGCCGCGATCGGCGGCTCGCCGGGCGTCGTCGAGGGCGCGCTCTTCAACCTGCCCGCGGCGCTGATCTTGCTCGCGATCACCTGGCTGCTCGTCGTCGGTATCCGCGAGAGCGCGACGACGAACGCGATCATCGTCACGATCAAGCTGTTCGTGGTCTTCTTCGTGATCGGCGTCGGCTCGTTCTACGTGAAGCCCGAGAACTGGCATCCGTACATGCCGTTCGGCTTCAAGGGCGTCGTGGCCGGCGCGGCGACGGTCTTCTTCGCGTACATCGGTTTCGACGCGGTGACGACCGCCGCCGAGGAAGCGCGCAACCCCGAGCGCGACATGACGATCGGCATCATCGGCTCGCTGATCGGCTGCACGGTGCTCTATCTGGCAGTCGCGGCAGTACTCACGGGCATGGTGCCGCTGTCCGAGATCGACATCTCCGCCCCCGTCGCGAGGGCCTTCAGCTCCCACGGCCTCGATTTCGCGGCAGGCGTGATCTCCGCGGGTGCCGTCGCGGGTCTGACGAGCGTGCTGCTCGTGCTGCTGCTCGGGCAATCGCGCGTGTTCTTCGCGATGTCACGCGACGGCCTCTTACCCCCGATTTTCAGCGCCGTGCACGCGCGCTACGGCACCCCGCATCTCTCGACGATGCTGGTGGGCGGCATCGTCGCCGTGATCGCGGGCTTCGTGCCGCTCGGTGACCTCGCGGAGCTCGCGAACATCGGCACGCTGTTCGCATTCGTGATCGTCTCGATCGGCGTGATCGTAATGCGTCACAAGGATCCGGATCGCCGGCGGCCGTTCCGCACGCCCTGGGTGCCGTTCCTGCCGATCGCCTCCGTCTGCGGCTGTCTCTACCTGATGAGTGCGCTGCCGCTCGCCACCTGGATCCGCTTCTTGATCTGGCTCGCGATCGGCCTCGTCTTCTACTTCGTCTACAGCGTCCACCACAGCCGCGTGCAGAAAGCGGCGGCGAAGTAGGCAGCAGCATGGCGGCAAGCAGTTTCTCTCCCCAAGGCGTCCTCCTCCGCATCTTCGCGGCGATCGCGCTCGTGCTCGCGACCTTCAACCCGACGCCGTGGAGCTACGCGCGCTGGGCGCTCGACGATGTCGCGAGCTTCGGCCCGGAGAAGCTGATCGCTGGCTTGTTACTAGTCGCGGGCTGGATTCTCTACGTGCGCGCCGCCATGCAGTCGATCGGGCTCGTCGGCGCGGGCCTGATCGCCGCGGTGATCGGCGCGTTCGTGTGGCTCGCGATCGATAACGGCTGGCTAGCACTCGAGAACACGAACGCGCTGCTCTGGATCGGGCTCGTCGGGCTGGGGCTCATTCTCGGGATCGGGCTTTCGTGGTCGCACTTTCGGCGCCGTCTTACCGGCCAGGTAGACATCGAAGACGACGGGGCGGTCTAGCGTGGCGGGGGAGGCGTGGTGCGTGGCTCCGCAGCGGCAGTGGGGCCGGGGGCCGCTGCGCCGAATGGCTCGCTGGCGGCCCCTCTCAGTCGGGCGCACCGGTTCATCGAGACGGCACGTTGCGTTCGGGTGTTGCGCTGCACCGAGTTCGGGGCCGAGCTGCGCTTGATTTC
>JANNKN010000053.1:0-11413 GCA_031396315.1 Deltaproteobacteria bacterium | reverse complement strand
CGGGCCCGAGCGCGGCGCCGGGCGCGAGGTTCGCGGTGAGCGTCGCCGAGCGCTGTAGGTCGTAGTGATTCAGGAAGGTCGGGCCGATGCGCGGCTTCACCTCGATCATCGCGGCGAGCGGCACCATCGCCCCGTCGCGCGTGCGCACGTGAATCTGCGAGAGCTGCTCGGGCACGGTGCGGAACGGCGACTCGAGCGCCATCACGACGTCGTATTGCTCGTTGCGCAGAATGAAGTCGTCGGCCTTCCCCTGCGAGACGAGCATCGCGAGCGCTTGCGAGACGGCGCTCACCGGCACGCCGAGGTCGGCGGCGCGCTCGCGATCGAACACGATGTCGAGCTGCGGATTCGCGAGGCGCAGGTCGCTGTCGACGTTCACGAGCATCGGCAGCTGGCGCGCGCGCGCGAGGATCGCGTTCATCGCGCCCGCGAACTCGTCGAGCGACGCGCTGCTGCTGGTGAGCGCGATCTCGACGTCGGCGTTGCTCTGACGCTGCAATGACGACGGGCTGAATACGAACACGAGCGCTTCTGGGATCGCCATGAACTTCGGGAACAGCTCGGCGACGACTTCTTGTTGCGAACGCTCGCGCTCATCCCAATCCTGCATCGAGCTGAACACCATGCCCGTCGAGGAGCTCGCGGGCGTTCCAAAGCCGATGCCGATCGCTGCGAAGAACGTCTTCACCTCAGGCGTCGCGAGCAGCGTCTTCTCGACTTTGTCGAGCACCGAACGCGTGTAGGCGATCGTCGAGCCTTCGGGCGCGCGAATCACGGTGATGAAGCGCCCCCGGTCCTCCACCGGCAGGAACGTTTGCGGCAGCACGCGGAACAATCCCACGGCCGTGAGAAGCAACAGCACGAACAAGACCGCGACGCCGCGCCGATGCGTGAGCGCGAACGCGAGCGTGCGGTCGTAGGCGCCGCGTACGGCGTCGATGCGCGCGTTGATCGCGACCGAGACGCGATCGGTGCGGTGCGTGACGCGCAGCCAGCGCGAGCAGATCATCGGCACGATCGTGAGCGCGACGAAGGCCGAGATCGCGATCGAGACGGCGACCGCGAGTGCGAATTCTCGGAACAGCAGGCCCGTCTCGCCGGACATCAGGCCGAGCGGAACCATTACGGAGACGAGCGCCGCGGTGGTCGCGAGCACCGGGAATCCCACCTCGCGCGCGCCGTTGCGTGCCGCTTGCAGCATCGGCTCGCCGAGCTCCTGGCGCCGATACACGTTCTCGAGCACGACGATCGCGTCGTCCACCACGAGCCCGATCGCGAGCACGAGCCCGAGCAGCGTGAGCATGTTCAGGGAGAAACCGAGCATGGCCATGCCCGCGAACGTGCCGATCAGCGAGATCGGGATCGCGACGCTCGCGACGAAGGTCGAGGTCTTCGACTGCAAGAAGATCAGGTTCACGAGCACGACCACCGCGAACGAGATCGCGAGCGTGAAGGAGACCTCGCGCAGCGAGTCGCGCACGTACTGCGTCCAGTCGACGGCGACATCCGCCTCGAAGCCCTCGGGCAGCGTTTTCTTCACCTCCTCGAGGCGCGCGTGCACCGCGTCCGAGACTTGCAGCTCGTTCGCGCGCGAGTGACGCACGATGCCGACGCCCACGGTGTCGCGCGCCGTGAAGCGCGTGACCATTTGATAGTTCTCGCTGCCCAGCTCGACCCAGCCGATGTCGCGAATGCGCACCGGGTTGCCGTCCTCCTCGCGGATCACGATCGCCTCGAACGCGGCGGGATCGGCGAGCCGCGCGTCGGCGTTGATCGTGAACTTGCGCGTCGCCGCCTCGACTTCGCCGGCGGGCAGCTGCAGGTTGCTGTCCTGGATCGCGCGGCGGACATCGCCCGGATCGACGCGCAGCGCCGCCATGCGCGCGGGATCGAGCCAGATGCGCATGGCATAGCGGCGCTCGCCGCTGATGATCGCCTGCGAGACGCCAGGCAGGAGCTGAAGCGGCGTCTTCACGAGCCGATCCGCGACATCGGTGCGGTCGACGGGCGAGTAGGCGTCGCCGAACACGTTGAGGAACATGATCGGAGTGTTATTGGCGCCGGTTTTTCGCACGATCGGGCGCTCGGCTTCTTGCGGCAAATCGCCGAGCGCGCGCTGAATCGAATTCGAGACGTCGGTCGCGGCGATGTCGATGTCGGTCTCGGCCGTGAAGTGGACGTTCACGGTGGAGACGCCGAACGCGGAGAGCGAATCGATGTTGCGGATGCCCTCGATGCCGTTCAGCACGTCCTCGAGCGGCTGCGTGACACTGGCCTCGACCGTCTCCGGGCTCGCGCCGACGTAGAGCGTCGTGATCGAGACGACCGGTGAGTCGACGTCGGGCAGCTCGCGCACCGGCAGCGAGAAGAAGGCCGCGGCGCCGGCGACCAGGATCAAGAGGCTCATCACCGTCGCGAAGACGGGCCGCTCGATGCTGATGTCGGAGAGCCTCACCGGACGTCGCAGTCGGCCGGGCCGTAGCGTCCGACGTCGACGTTGGGGTTCGCGACCTCTGTCCACGGCGCGGGCGCGGCCAGCGCGCCGGGTCGCAGCTTCTGCTGTCCCGCGACCACCACCGTGTCGCCCGCGGCGATGCCGCTCGGCACGTGCACGCCGTCGAGGAAGAACTCGCCGAGCGCCACGTCGTGCATCTCGGCCTCGTTCTTCGCGGTCAGCGTGTAGACGACATGCTTCGTGCCTTGCCGCACGATCGCTTCCTGCGGCAGCACGATCGCGTTCGGGATCTCGGCGACGACGAGCCGCACGCGCACCGCCATGCCCGGCACGAGCTCGCCGCTCGACTTCGTGACGCCGGCACGCAGGCCGACCATGCGCGTTCGCGCGTCGACGCGCGGGTCGACGGCCGTAACAGCTCCCTCGAAGCGCAGCTCACAGCGCCCGACCACGCCTTCGACGCGCTGCCCGACGGCGAGTGAGGCGACGTGCTGCTGCGGCACCGCGAAGTGCAGCTCGAGCGCGTGCGCCGGCGTGATCTCGACGATCGGATCGCCCGCCTTCACGTACTGCCCGACGTTCACCTGCTTGAGGCCGATCGTGCCGGCGAACGGCGCGCGGATCGTGTGCTTCGCGAGCCGCGTCGCGATCTCGTCGTGCGCGCCGGTCGCGCCGTCGAACTCGGCCTTCGCGTCGTCGACCGCCTGCTGCGAGGCGACGCCCTGCGCACGCAGTGGCTCGAGGCGCGCGAGGCGATCTTGCGCGTTCTGGAGCCGAGCGTGCGCGACCGCGAGCGCGGCGGAGGCCGTCTTCTTGTCGAGCCGCGCGAGTGCCGCGCCTGCTTGCACTCGCTGGCCCTCGGGCAGCGCGAGGGATTCGACGCGCCCATCGATCTCGCTCGCGACCGTCGTCATCTGCGGGCTCTCGAGCGAACCGACGGCTGTTACGGTGCGCGGCAGCTTGCGCGGCTCCGCCGTCATCACCAGCACGGGCGCCGGCGGGAATTGCGGCGGACCGGCTGCGCCCTGGCCAGGACCGCACGCCGCAAGGGTCAGCGGGAGCAGCGCCAGGGCGAGCATCGAAGCGTGGGGGAGTCGCACGAGGCCGACGTTATCGCGGCTTCTTCGTCGACCGCCTGTCTAGCTTCGCGTTCAGCTCTCGGTCGGCGTGTGCGGCCCCATCAGCTCAGCGAAGTTCGCGCGATAGAAGCGATCGAGCGCGCTCTCCGACAGCCCCTGCGTGGATGCAGCGAAACGGCGCAGCGGGTTGCGGCCGCCTTCCACGTGCGGGTAGTCGGACGAGAACAGCACCGTCTCCTCGCCGGCTTCGCGCGCGATCCAGCCCACGTCCTCGGTCGGGTAGGGCGTGACGCGGAGTTGCCGCCGCACGTATTCGCTCGGTTTCAGCGTCAGCTTCTTCAGCCGGTTCTCGTGCCGTCCATACGCATCGAGCGCGGCATCCATCGCGCGTACCCAGCCCGGCAGCCAAAGGCCACCTTGCTCGATCACACCGAACATCAGGCGCGGGTGCCGCTCGAACACGCCGTCGAAGATCAGCGTCGAGAGCGTCTGCATCGGCGGATACGGAATCGCCATGTGGTCGATGCTCTGAAAATTCTCGTCACCCCCGTGGAAGTCCTTCTCGGGTGGCAAGCCGTTCTCGAAATACATCGGCGAGCAGAGCTGCGCTCCACCGCCGACGTGAAACAGCACCGGCACGCGCGCTTCCTCCGCCACTGCCCAGAGCGGATCCAGCGCGATGTGACTCGGCGAGTGGTTGCGCGGGCAGCTCGACGCAATCAACAGCGCCTTCGCGCCGAGCGTGAGTGCTTCCTCCGCCATCGCGCGAGCGCGCGCGAAATCAGCGAGCGGCACGTAGGCGGTGGCGAGCAGGCGCGCATCGACGGCGCAGAAGTCTGCCATCGCTCGGTTGTGCGCCTGCGCGACGCCGTAGGCGAGGTCGAGGTCGTCGTCGTATTCGAGCTTGCCGAGGTAGCCATTCTGGAACGTGTTGAACATCAGCTGGCTCTTGAAACCCAACAAGTCGAGCGCGCCGGGGCGATCATTCTTCAGGAACGAGCCCGTCGCCGCCCAGTTCTTGCGCAGCATGATTTCCTCGGCGTCGCGCGCGCGGTAGGCGGGGTCGCGATGCAGCCGCGCGAACTTGTCGATCAGCGTGTCCTCGCCAGGCTTCGTCGTCGCGAGGTAGAGCTGCGGGACGCGCGGGCGGATCGCCGGGTCGGCGAAAGGGAGCAGCCAATCCGGAGTCTCGAGGATGTGCGCGTCGGCGTCGTGGATCACGCGGCCAGTGGCATAGGGCATGCGGAGATCTCCTCGCAGCCTGCGGCGCGGCGTCGCGCGCGGGCTCGTGGCAAGGTAGTGCGGCACCCGAGGAGGTGGCCATGCACGATCTGAGTACGCTCGAGCCCCTCGAATGACGCCGCCGCTCACGCGCCACTGGCTCGACTGGGTGCTGATTCCGTTCTTCGCGGTCTCGGTGCTCTACGGCGCGCTCTTCAGCCTGCCCGAGGGCCTCGGCATACCGGTCGCGCCCGATTCGCCGTGGCCGCCGCTGCGCTCGCTCCACGGCTGGGCGGTGGAGCAAGAGCCGACGCACTTGGACCCGCCGCGCACCCTAATTGCCAGCACGCTGTTCGACGGCTTCGTGCAGACGCCCCTGCTCGTTGCGCTCATCTACGCGCTCGTCCGGTGCCGTGGCTGGGCGCGCCCGCTCGGGCTGCTCTACGCCGGCGCCGGCGTGATCAACATGTGGTTCTACTTCTTCGAGACGCTGACCGGCCCGTTGCCGCCGCCGCACCTCGCGACCTACCTGCCGTTCAACCTACCGTGGCTGATCGCGCCCGCCGTGCTCGGCTGGCGGATGTGGCCGCGCTGGAAGGCGGAGCGCGCGGCGATCACCGCGCCCTAACTAGTAGTCGCAGTCGTCGCGATGGTGGCGATGAGCGCGGTAGTGCCGGCGGCGCCACTCTTCACGCGCGTTGTCGTCGTAGCCGTCGTCATAGCCATCTTCGTAGCCGCGGTCGTAGGCGCGCTCGCGACGGTCGTAACGGCGCTCGTACGGGTCGTAATAAGGCGCGGGTCGCCCGGCCACGAGCACGATCGGCGGGATGCCCACGTACAGGCCGATGCGCGGGTGGTGCGATCGCCCGTGGCGACCCCCGCGGCCGCGGTCGGCAGCGGCGGGCGCGGCGAGCAGCATCGACACCGCGGCGAACGCGCCCAGCGCGAGCAGCGAGCGGCGCAGTCCGGCCTTGGTGATCAGGGACATCTGCGTTCTCCTCGTCTTGTCGGGGGTGAACCCCGGTTGCGTCTCGAGGTTTCGGACGCGACCTGTTGGAGCGGCATTCACGTTTGGGCCGTGGGCGCAGAGCCTCCGGGCATCCACGACACGCTTCGGTGACGCTCGTCACGGATCTGCCCCTCGCGTGCGCAGGCAGCAGGCGGGCCTGCGATAGAGTCGACCGCACCCCTCCCCGAGATAGGAGCCTCCCATGGCCGACTCCGCCGTCCTCGCTCGCATTGAAGAAGCGCTCTGCAAAGTCGCCGCGCAGCAAGACGTGATCCGCAAGGAAGTGGGCTCGCTCAGCAAGCGCGTGGACGTGCTCGCCGCCCGCACTGGCGCACCCGCGAGCCGCGCAGAGACGATCCGCTTCCTCGACCGCTTCCGCGCGGGCGAAGCGTTCGGCGAAATCTCCACCGGCGTTTGGATGGAAGTCTCGAACGTTGCGTGCGTGAAAGGCGGCCTGCGCGTGGTTCAGCAGCGCGAGGGGATGCACGCGCGCCTGCTCGCCGAGCGCCTCCAGCAGCTCGGCGGCGAATGCCGGCGTGAGGTTCCGCACGAGACGCAGGACAAGATCCTGCGCTTCCTCGGCGACAAGGAGAAGGGCGACGCCGTGAAGGTGCACGACTTCGTGAAGAACAACGGCGACGCCGAGAAGGCGCTCGCGCCGATCTACGAGATCGCTTGCCGCCTCGATCACGATCCCGAGACGCAGTCGCTTCTCAGGACGATCGCTCAGGATGAGCGCTCGACGATCGAGTTCATGAACGAGGCGTGCAAGCTGCTCAACGGCTGAGGTTTCGAGCCTCGCTGGGGACGACGGCATGAGCGGACCCACCGAGCCGTTTCCTCGAAGCCTCGCTTGCTCCGCTGCCGGTGTGCGCCTCCTGCCTGACGACGAAGCTCGCGCACTCTCCGTCAATTTCGACCTAATGGCTCTTCCGCCCGGCTTCAGCGCGGATCCGTATCCCGTCCATCACGCGCTGCGCAGCTTCGCGCCCGTGCATCGCATGCCCTCGGGCAGCGTGCTTCTCACGCGCTGGGCTGACCTCGACGCGGTCTACCGCGACCCCGCGGCGTTTTGCTCCGACAAGCGCGCGGAGTTCGCACCCAAGTTCGGCGCGGATTCTCCGCTCTACGCGCATCACACCACGAGCCTCGTCTTCAACGACGGCGCGCAGCACACGCGCGTCCGAAAAATTCTCGCGGGCGCGCTCACGCCCCGTGCGATCGCGGAGCTCGAGCCGGCTGTTACCGCCCTCGTCGATCGCCTGCTCGCACGCATGGAAGCGCGGGGCAACGCGGACTTGATCGAGGATTTCGCAGCGGCGATTCCGGTGGAGGTGATCGGCAACCTGCTCGCGGTCCCGCTGGGCGAGCGCGGGCCGCTGCGCGCGTGGTCGCTCGCGATTCTCGGCGCGCTCGAGCCCGCGCCGAGTGCGGAGCAGCTCGCGCTCGGAAACGCCGCCGTGCGCGAGTTCACCGCGTATCTCGAGCGTCTCGTCGCGGATCGCCGCGCACGCCCCGGCGATCCCGCGCACGACGTGCTCACGCGCCTGCTCGTGGGCGAGGCCGACGGCGCGCGGCTCAGCGAACCCGAGCTGCTGCAGAACTGCGTGTTCATCCTCAACGCCGGCCACGAAACGACGACGAACCTGATCGGCAACGCGCTCGTGTTGCTCTGCGAGTGGCCGGGCGAGCGCGCGCGCCTTCTCAGGGAGCCGGGCCTGATCGCGAGCGCGGTGGAAGAGTGCCTGCGCTTCGAGAGCTCGAACCAGCTCGGCAACCGGCGCACGACGCGCGACTCGATGATCGGCGGCGTGGCGCTCGCGGAGGGCACGTCGATCACGCTCGCGATCGGCGCCGCGAACCGCGACCCCGAGCGCTTCGCGCGCCCCGACGTGCTCGACCTCGCGCGCACGCCGAACCGCCATCTCGCGTTCGCGGCAGGCCCGCACCAATGCGTCGGCATGAATGTCGCGCGACTCGAAGGCCGCATCGCGATCGGCCGCTTCCTCGCGCGCTTCCCGAACTTCGCGCTCGCAGGCGTGCCCATTCGCGGCGGCCGCTCGCGCTTCCGTGGCTTCAGCGCCATCCCAGCGCAGCTCGGCTGAACCGCGACCCGCCGGAGCCCGCGGCGGTAGCATGCGGGCCCCTGGAGGTGAGCTGGCATGTCCGAGATCACGCAGCGCACGATCGCTACCAACGGCGTTCGCTTGCACGTCGCCGAGTGCGGCAGCGGGCCGAGCGTCGTGCTCGTGCACGGTTTCCCCGAGTCCTGGTACTCGTGGCGCCATCAGCTGCCCGCACTCGCGGCCGCCGGATATCGCGCGATCGCGCTCGACGTGCGCGGCTATGGGCGTTCCTCGAAGCCGGTGCGCGTCGAGGATTACCGCATGCTGAAGAACGTCGCGGATGTCGTCGGCCTCGCGCAGAGCCTCGGCGGCGAGCGCGTCACGCTGATCGGCCACGACTGGGGTGCGCCGATCGTGTGGACGAGCGCATTGTTGCGGCCCGACTTGTTTCGCGGCGTCGCCGGCCTCTCGGTTCCTTACGCGCCGCCGGCGAAGCTCGTCGGCGAGAGCCCGCTAATGCGCATGCGCGCACTCGCGGGCAAGGACGAGTTCTACGCCGACTACTTCCAGATCCCCGGCCGCGCCGAGGCCGAGATCGAGGAAGACGTGCGCAGTTGGCTGCTCGGCTTCTATTGGTGCGCTTCCGGCGATGTCGTGAACGGGCCGAACATCGGGCTCGTCGACCGCGGCAAGAAGCTGCGCGACAAGTTCGTCTTTCCCGAGAAGATGCTGCGCTGGCTCTCGGACGCGGAACTCGACATCTACGCGCGCGAGTTCGAGTACTCGGGCTTCTTCGGTCCACTCTCGCGCTATCGCAACATCGACCGCGACTGGGAGGATCTCGCGGGCTTCGCCGATCGCCCGATCGAGCTGCCGGCGTTGTTCGTGGGCGGCTCGAAGGACGGCCCGACGATCTGGGGTGCGCCCGCGATCGCGAGCTTCCCGGAGACGCTGCCGCGTCTCACGCGCTCCGTGATCCTCGACGGCGCCGGCCACTGGATTCAGCAAGAGCGGCCCGCGGAGACGAACGCGCTGCTGCTCGAGTTCTTGAAGCAGATTCACTGACGCGAGGCGTTGCGATGGCGCGCGTCATCCTCCTCAACAAGCCGTTCCGCGTGCTGAGCCAGTTCACCGACGACGCCGGCCGCGCGACGCTCGCAGAGTTCGTGCGCGTGCCGGGCGTTTACGCCGCGGGCCGCCTCGACTACGACAGCGAAGGATTGTTACTGCTGACGGACGACGGGGCGCTAAAGGCGCGCATCGCCGACCCGCGGCACAAGCTCGCGAAGTGCTACTGGGTGCAGGTCGAAGGCGTGCCGACGCGCGAGGCGCTGGAGCAGTTGCGCGCGGGTGTGCGGCTGAGCGACGGCGTCACATTGCCGGCGCAGGCCGACGAGATGGCGGCGCCGGCGATTTGGGTGCGCACGCCGACAGTGCGGTTCCGTAAACAGATTCCTACGCGCTGGCTGGCGCTCACCCTGCGCGAAGGCCGCAATCGTCAAGTGCGGCGCATGACCGCAGCGGTGGGCCTGCCGACGCTGCGCCTGATCCGCGTACGCATCGGCGACTACGAGCTCGGCGCGCTGCAACCCGGCGAGTGGCGCGAGCTGAGTACGTGAGCCGCACGCTCGCATTCACGCGCGCGGTGCCAGAAAGCATCGCGCACTGCGAGCTGACGCACGTCGCGCGCGCGCCGCTCGACCTCGTGCGCGCGCGCGCGCAGCACGCCGCCTACGAGCGCGCGCTCACGGACGCGGGCTGCGAGGTCGTGCGGCTGCCCGAGCTGCCTGCACATGCGGACTCGGTGTTCGTCGAAGATTGTGCGGTCGTGCTGGACGAGCTCGCGATCGCGACGCTGCCCGGCGCGCGCTCTCGCCGCGGTGAGGTCGACTCCGTCGCCGCCGCGTTCGCCGCGCACCGGAGCGTCAGCCGGCTTCGCGGCGCTGCAACGCTCGACGGCGGCGATGTGCTCGCCCTCGGGCGCACGCTGTTCGTCGGCCTCTCGCAGCGCACCAACGCGGAGGGCGCACGCCAGCTTCGCGAGCTCGTCGCGCCCCACGGCTACGCAGTCGAGCCGATCGCCGTGACAGGCGCTCTGCACCTGAAGACGGCGATTACGCGCGCAAGCGAGAGCGTGCTCGTCGTGAACCCGTGCTGGGTCGACACCGCGCGCTTCGCACACTGGGAGCTCGTCCCGGTCGACCCGAGCGAGCCCTTCGCGGCGAACGTGCTGCGCGTGCGCGACACGACGATCTGCAGCGCCGCGTTCCCGCGCACGAACGAGCGGCTGCACGTGCGCGGCGTCTCGCTCGTGCAGGTCGATGCGAGCGAGCTCGCGAAGGCGGAGGGTGGCGTGACGTGCTGCGCGCTCGTCGTTCCGAGCGCGTCGCGGCAGATCACTCCCAGCCGCCGCGGCTGAGCGCAGCGCCGTAGCTCTCGACGAACTCCGAGGTCGCGCCCGCGCGCGCGAAGCTGGCGCGGATCTGCGCGACTGTGCGGCGCTCGCCGAGCGCAGCGCCCTGCACGAGCGCGCGACGCGCCTCGTCCTCGAGGCCGAGCGCCGCCGCCGACGCGCACAGCACGTGGTACACGCGGGGCCAGTCGGCGCGCAGGCGTGCGCTCTCGCGCGCGGCGGCGAGCGCGAGCGCGTAGTCGCTGCGCGCGAAGTGCGCGAAGGCGAGGCCTTCGTGGAAGTGCGCGAGCAGCGGGTCGCGCGGCGAGAGTCGCAGCGCGGTCTTCAAGTGCGAGACTGCCTCGTCGGCTTGGCCCCAGATCGAGAGGCCGCGCGCGAGCGCCCAGTGTCCCCAAGCGAAGCTCGGATTCTCGGCGAGCGCCTGCTCGAGCATCGCGATCGCGCCGGCCTTCTCGCCGAACACCGCGAGCATTCCGCCTAACAAGGCGCGCGCGTGGGGGTCGCGCGGGTCGACGGAGACGCCGCGGCGCGCGAGCGCGATCGCTTGTGCAGCCGAGCGGCCCGGGTCGCTCGACCAGCCGGCGTTGACGTCGTTCAGGTGCGAGAGACCGTGGAACGTGAGCGGGCCGGCGAATGCGGGGTCGGATTTCTCCGCGCGCTCGAACCAGACGCGCGACTCGCGGTTCTCTTCCGCGGTGTAGCGCCAGAGCAAGAAGAGCCCGCGCAGGAAGGCGTCCCACGCGCTGGCGTTCGCGGGGTCGCGACGCACCGCGCGGTGAATCTCGATGCGTCGCAGCTCGGGCTCGAGGGCGGCGCTGATCTGCGCGGCCACCTCGCTCTGCTTCGCGAACAGCTCGCCGAAGCGCGCCTCGTACGTCTCGGCCGTGACCAGCCGCCCCGACGCGGCGTCGACGAGCTCGACGGCGAGGCGCACCTGCTCGCCTATTTTTCGCACCGTTCCGCGCACGACGTAGGTGGCGCCGAGCTCGGCGACGGCCTGCTCGAGCTTGCCGCCCGCGCGCTCCCAACTCATGAGCGTCGCCTGCGAGATCAGTGGGAACCAACGGTAGGCCGCGAGGCGATTCGTCAGGTCTTCGGCGAGCCCGTGCGTGAAGGCGAGGCGCTCCGCGCCGAGCTCGCCGCTCGCCTCGAACGGGAGCACCGCTAGCG
>JANNKN010000838.1:0-5714 GCA_031396315.1 Deltaproteobacteria bacterium | reverse complement strand
TGAATGTAGCTGAAGATGAATGCATCACAACTGAAAGCATGGTTGTAGAAAGAGCGCGCTCACTCCAAATTGAAAGTAAAAACCGAGCCCGAGCTGCGCCGCGCGCCGCAGCGCCGCCGGTGCGCTCGCGGCCAGCCAGAGCGGCGGCCCGCCCGGCTGAAGCGGCTTCGGATACACCGCCACGTTCTCGCACGCGAAGTGCTTGCCGCGGAACGTCACGGGCCCATCGCTCCAGGCTGCGCGCAGCACGGCGAGCGCCTCGGCGAAGCGCTCCGCGCGCTCATCGGCTTCGAGGCCAAAGCCGCCGAAGGGCGTCTCCGCAGCGCCGAGGCCGACCCCCAGCTCGAGCCGGCCCGCGCTCAGCGAATCGATCGTGGCCGCGCGCTCCGCAACGAGCAGCGGGTGATGCAGCGGCAGCGGGAGCGCGGCGGTCGCAATGCGCACGCGCTCGGTCGCTGCGCCGAACGCGGCGCACAGGCTGAGCGCGTCGGGCACACCGCCGCGCGCGTCGAAGCGCTCCGCCACTCCCACCCAATCGAGCCCGAGCGCTTCGGCGCGCTGCGCGAGCGCGACGCAGGCCGCGAGCGCGCCGGGGGATTCGTCGCGCGGCGCGATCCGCACGCCGAGTCTTACTGGCGTTCGCTCGGCTGCGCCTCGCGGCGCGCTTTGCCTGCGTTCCTCGGCGTCATCCATCGAGACCACACGACGACATGCCGATACTGTCGCCCATCGCGATGCGCGGCGCGTACGCGCCTGGAGCCGCACGATTTGCCCGCGACGCTGCGCATCCCCGCGACGCTCACCGCCGTGACGGCAGAATCCGACGCGCGCTGCGGGCTCGCCGTGAGGTTCGCGCCGCAGCTGCTGCGCCACGGTCCCGATCCGCTGCGCGACTTCATCGACCTCAGCGCGCCGCTCTCGCTCGAATCGGCGCGCGGGCTCGCGCAGCTGACGCGGCTGCTGCGCGCAACGCGCCTTGCCGCGCGTGGGCCGGTGGAGCGCTGGCTCGGCGATCCCGCTGCCGCGCGCGCCGCGCTCGAGAGTGCGATCGGGCGCCGCGTCCTGCTCACGGCCGCGCAGCGCACCTGCGTCCGCTTCAGCGCCTGGACCGAAGAGGGCGTTCACGAGCTCGACTTCGTGGCGGACGTACTCGCCGACGCTGCGGGCTTCACGATTCGGAGCATAGGAGTGCTTCCTGCCGCGTTCTTCCCGCGCGAAAGCGTGCTGCGTCACGAGACCTCTACGCGGAGCTGGCGCGAAGTCGTGAACATCGAGCCGCGCTGAGGCCTCGAACCCGCGCACACGGCGATAGACTGCGCGCCGCCCTGGGAGAAGCTCGATGGCCTCACTCACGCTTCCGAACGTCGCCGCGCTGCGCGATTGGGCCGGCAAGAAACTCGGCACGTCCGACTGGATCGAGATCACGCAGCGCCGCATCGATCTGTTCGCCGAAGCGACTGGCGATCATCAATGGATTCACGTCGATCCGGAGCGCGCGCGGCGAGAATCGCCCTTCGGTACGACCATCGCGCACGGCCATCTCACGCTGTCGCTCTCGCCGATGCTGCTCGCGCAGATCGTCGAGGTGCAGGGCGTGCGCCTGATCGTGAATCCCGGCGTCGAGCACATCCGTCTGCGCGCGCCGGTGCGCAGCGGCGACAAGGTGCGCCTGCACGCGACGCTGAAGGATCTACGCGAGGTGCCGGGCGGCGGCGTGCGCGCGACGATCTCGGCGAGCTTCGAGATTCAAGGGCAGAAGAAGCCCGCCGCATTTGGCGACATGTTGCTGGTTTATTATGGAGACGGCGCGGCGGCGAGCGAGGGCGCCTGAGTCGAGGCGCGAGCAATGCCGCTCATCCCAACAGGAACTTCCGCACTTCGCGCAGAAACACCTCGAGCTGATCGTGATGCACCCAGTGCCCGGCCTTCGGCACGTTCAGCAGCTGCGCGTTCTTGAACGGCTCGATGCGTCCGTCCTTCACGGGGTCGCTCGCCCAGCTCTGTTCCCCACGCACGAGCAGCGTCGGGCAGCTGATGCGTTCCCAGAGCGTGCGCACGTCGTTTCCGCGCAGCCGCACCGGCGCGAAGCTGCGCACGTACGGGTCGAACTTCCACGAGAACGTGCCGTCCTCGTTGCGCGCGACGCCGTGCACGGTGAGATGACGCGCCTGTTCCGGCGAGAGGAACTCGTTCTCGTCCTGCATGCGCTTCGCCGCTTCTTCGATCGAGGCATATCGGCGCGGCTGGCGCTTCGCGATTTCCTTCTGCGACTTGATCCACTCCTTGAGCCGCAGCGAGGCCGGCGGCTCCTCGAGCTTTTTTTCCAGCTCGGGCGACGGCCCGAGGCCTTCGATCGCGACGAGCTTCGCGACGTTCTTCGGGAACAGCCCCGTGTAGTGGAGCGAGATCGCTCCGCCCAATGAGTGCCCGACGATCGTGAGCGGAGCGAGCTGCAGCGCGTCGACGAGCTGCACGATGTCGAACACGAACTCGCCGACCGCGTAGGAGCCGCCCACCGCCCAGGCGCTGTCGCCGTGGCCGCGCAGGTCGGGCGCGATCACGTGGAAATCGCGGCGCAGGTCGCGCGCCACCCAGTCCCAATTGCGCGCGTGGTCCTTGCCGCCATGGATCAACAACAGCGGCGGCGCCGATTCGTTGCCCCAATCGACGTAGTGCATGCGCAAGCGCTGTGAGACGTAGAAGCTCGAGCTGGGACCGATCAAATCCGAATCGTGCGACATCCATCCTCCGGAGCGCGCGCAAGGTAGCCGCGCCAAATGCGCCGGATCGGCGAAACGCGCACGCGGCGGAGAAAGCGGCGAACTGCGCGGCGAGGTGGGCCGTCTACCGTGAATAGCGCGAGCGGGCGCGCGCCAGGTTTGCGCGCACGAGAGGAGAGACCGTGGCGAGCTGGAGATCCGCGCTCTGCGCCGTGTGCGTGTGCATCGCAACCAGCGCCTACGGCCAGGCTGCGCCCGCCCCGGCGCTCGATGCGAGCAGCGCGCCGGTCGAGGAAATCCTCGTGATCGGCGAGCGACCGGGCCCACAGCTCTGGAAGATCACCCACGGCGATCACACGCTTTGGCTGCTTGGGCTCTTGCAACCGCTGCCCAAGGGCATGCAGTGGAAGTCGGCCGCCGTCGAGCAGGTACTCGACGAATCCGAGGAAGTGATCGCGGCCGGCGGCGCGGTGAGCGCGCGGCTCGGGCTGATCAGCGGCGTGCGGCTATATCGCCAGTGGCGCACGGTGCAGCGCAACCCGAACGAGGCGACGCTCGCGCAGCTGCTGCCGGCGCCGCTGTATGCGCGCTTCGATGCGCTGCGTGCGAAGTACGCGCGGCGCGACCGCAAGCTGGATGCCCTGCGCCCGATCTTCGCGGCGGGCCGCCTGTTCGATTCGGCCGTCGACAGCATAGGCCTGACGCTGGAGAACGACGTGCACGAGCGCGTCGTGAAGCTCGCAAAGAAACGCGACCTCCCGATTCGGCAGGTGAAGATCGAGCTCGAAGACCCGGGCAAGCTGCTCACGGCGCTCGGCGACATCCCGCACGCCCAACAAGTCGCATGCCTCGAGCTCACGATCGCCCGGCTCGAGAGTGACATCGGCGCGATGCGCGAGCGTGCACGGGCCTGGGCCGACGGCGACATCGACGCGTTCCACGCCGTGCCGTTCGCGGATCAGCAAGCCGCCTGCTGGCAAGCGATCGGCAGCGCACCCGAAGTCGCGCCGCTGATCGAGCGCGCCCAGGCGGAGTGGCTGGGATTCGTGGATGCTGCGCTCGCGAACAACCGCGTCTCCCTCGCGATGCAGTCGATGGACCGCATCCTCGCGGACGACGGCGTGCTCGCACACTTCCGCGCGCAGGGATTCGAAGTGCGCGGGCCGGAATAGGGGCCGCTGCTCGGCGAGGCGAGCCCCAGGCAACGCGGTAGCTTCCAATCCATGCGCGTGGCGCTCGCCCAGATCAACCCGACCGTTGGCGACCTCGTCGGCAATCGCAAGCTCATCGAGGAAGCCGCCGCGCGTGCGGAAGCGGAGCGCGCCGAGCTCGTCGTGCTGCCCGAGCTCGCGCTCACGGGCTACCCGCCACTCGATCTCGTCGAGCGTGATGGTTTCGTGCGGGACCAGCTGCGCGAGCTCGATGCGCTCGCCGCGGCCTCGAAGCGGGTCGCGATCGCGGTGGGTGCCGTGTTGCCGACCGCACGGCGCGAGGGCAAGCGACTGCAGAACGCGGCCGTGCTGCTCGCCGGCGGCAAGCGCGTGGCCGAGCAGGCGAAGACGCATCTGCCGACGTACGACGTATTCGACGAGAAGCGCTACTTCGCGCCGGCTGAAGAGCGCCAGCTGGCTGCGCTGCCGAGCGGGGCGCAGATCGGCCTAACAGTTTGCGAGGACGGCTGGGTGGACCGCGTCGGCTACAGCGCCGACCCGACCGGAGAGCTCGCGCAGGCGGGCGCGCAGCTCGTCGCGAATCTCTCCGCTTCGCCTTGGCACGCCGGCAAGCCCGCCGAGCTGCGCCGAATTTTCTGTGATCTCGCCGCGAAGCGCAGCGTGCCGATCGCGTTCTGCAATCAGGTGGGTGGCAACGACGAGCTGATCTTTCACGGCGGCTCGTTCGTCGCCGACGCGCACGGCCGCGTGCTCACCGCGCTACCGCTGTTCGAGCCCGCGTTCGCGGTGGTGGATCTCGCTAACGCGAACGCGCCCTATGCCGTTGCCGAGCCCGAGCGCATCGCGCAGCTCGAGGCCGCGCTCGTGCTCGGCATTCGCGACTACTTCCGCAAGCAAGGCCTTCCGCCCGGTGCCGTGATCGGGCTCTCCGGCGGCGTCGATTCTGCCGTCACCGCGCAGCTCGCGGTCGAGGCATTGGGGCGCGACAAAGTCACCGGCGTCGCGATGCCGGGGCCGTTCTCCTCGGACCACAGCCTCGAAGACGCCCACGCACTCGCGAAAAACCTCGGCATCACGATCCGCACGGTCGACATCAAGCCGATTTACGAGAGCTATCGCCGCGTGTTCGCCGAGCTGTTCGGCGCCAAGGACAATTACGGACTCGCGCAGCAGAACATCCAGTCTCGCATCCGTGGCGCGACGCTGATGGCGATCTCGAACGCCGAGAACCGGCTGGTGCTCGCGACCGGCAACAAGAGCGAGCTGTCCGTCGGCTACTGCACGCTCTACGGCGACACCGTCGGGGGAATTGCGGTGATCGGCGACGTCTACAAGCGCGACGTCTACGCGCTCGCGCGCTTCGCGAATCGCACGCGCGAGATCGTGCCCTGGCGCACGATCGACAAGCCGCCGAGCGCCGAGCTCGCGCCGGATCAAAGAGATTCCGACGACCTGCCCGAGTACGACATCCTCGACGCCGTGCTCGAGCAAGCCATCGAAGGCGAGCGCAGCGCCGCCCTAATCACTCCGCCCGCGGGCGCCACGCGCGAAATCGTCGCCAGCATCGTGCGCCGCGTCGACCGCAACGAATACAAGCGCCGCCAATCCCCACTCGTGCTGCGCGTCTCGCCGAAAGCCTTCGGCAGCGGCCGAAAGCTGCCGATCGTGCATCGCTACCAGCTGTAGAGCGCGCGCGAAAATTCCGTGTGAATCCGGCGCGCCTCAACGGCGCGCTGGATTCACCCACCCAACCCCTTGCCCATCGCCCGGCACGCACCGAGCTCAGGGCGCCCCGAGGCGCCGACGGCGCGAGGCCTCCGAG
>JANNKN010000823.1:0-10188 GCA_031396315.1 Deltaproteobacteria bacterium | reverse complement strand
AGCGGGGACACACCGATGCTGGAGGTAGCGATGGAAGCGCAGCTGAAGACGGCCAAGGACAAGTTCGGTGAGATCCCGGGCACGCTCAAAGAGAAGATCGTGCTCGAGCACGCGCCGCTGATTCGATACATCGTGAATCGCTTCGCCGTCCGCCTGCCCTCGCACATCGACCTCGACGATCTGCACAACACCGGCGTGATCGGCCTGATGGATGCGATCGACAAGTACGACCCGGACAAGAACTGCAAGTTCAAGACCTATGCCGAGTTCCGCATCAAGGGCGCCATCCTCGATCAGCTCCGCTCGCTCGATTGGGTGCCGCGCAGCGTGAGACAGAAGGGCCGCCGCCTCGAGCGCGCTTACGGAGACGTCGAGCAACGCCTCGGCCGCTCCGCAAACGAGGAAGAGGTCGCGGACTCGCTGGGTCTTCAGCTCGACAAGTTCCACGAGCTGATCAATCAGGTGCGCGGCATCTCGCTGGTGAATCTCGAAGAGCTGCGCGGCGGGGGCCAGGACGGCGACCGCAGCGGCAGCTACGCCGACGTCGTCGAGGACGTGAACGCCGAGAATCCGTTCGCGAGCCTGAAGCTCCAGGAGATGCGCCAGGTCGTGGCCGACACGATCGCGACGTTGCCTGAGAAGGAGCGGCTCGTGATCTCGCTCTATTATTACGAAGACCTGAACATGAAGGAGATCGGCAACATCCTCGGCATCACGGAGTCGCGGGTGTGCCAGATCCATACGAAGTCGGTGCTGCGCTTGCGCTCGAAGCTGAAGGCGGTGATCGAGCGAACCTGAGCGCTCGCGGCCCGCGCTGACGGCGCAGCGCTTCAGCTACTCTACGCGCGCCAGCACGACCGTGACGTTGTCCTCGCCGCCGCGCCCATTCGCGAGATCCACCAGATCCTCGCAGGCCTCTTGGAGATCGACCGTCTCGGACACCAGCTTCGCGAGGTCCGAATCGTCGATGTGATTCGTCAAGCCGTCGGAGCAAAGCACGAACACATCGCCCGGCGCCGGCGTCAGCTCCGCGAGATCGGGCTCGACGCTCTCGCGCACACCGAGTGCGCGCGTGAGGACGTGGCGGTGCGGATGCTCGCGCGCTGCGTCGGCGGAGATCTCTTGGCGGCGCAACAGCTCGCCGACGATCGAGTGGTCATCGGTCAGCTGGCGGATGCGATCGCGGCGCACGAGGTAGGCGCGGCTGTCGCCGACGTGAGCGAGTGCGGCGCGTTCGCCAGCGGCGAGCACTGCGACGACGGTGGTGCCCATGCCGGCATATTCGGGCTGGCGCTGCGCGGCCAGGTAGATCGCGCGGTTCGCGGCGGCGATCACCATGCGCAGCTTCTCGGCTGGCGTTGCGGATGCGCCTTCGAGTGCGGCGATCGCGCGCGCAGCGGCTTCGGCTGCGAGCTGGCTCGCGATCTGGCCGGCGGTGTGGCCGCCCATGCCGTCCGCAACCAGGTAGAAGCCGTGCTCCGGCACGAGCACGAAGCGATCTTCGTTGCTGCGCCGGCGCATACCGACGTCGCTGCGGGCCGCCGCCCTGAGAATCATCGCCGCTCCATTCGCCGAGAACGCTTCGGCGAACTCTATCGGGCCGCGCGAGCGCTGACTTGACCGCTGCGCCGAAGACTTGCTGCTAGCTTGCGCTCGCAATTCCGGCGTACGCTTCAGTTCGCCTTCAATGTCGAAGGCGCGCAGACGATAGAGAGAGGGACACGGAGGCTTGCGGAGCTTCGCGCGGCGCGCGCGCCGCGGCTCTGCCTGGCTTCGTTCTGGGGGGAAGATGCCCAAGACCCTGCTGCTCGCGGACGACAGCGTCACGATCCAAAAAGTCGTCGGGATCAGCTTCGCGAGCGAAGACATCACGCTGATCACCGTCGACAACGGCACGGCCGCCGTGGCGAAGGCGAAGGAAGTCCGCCCCGACATCGTGCTCGCCGATGTCGTGATGCCGGGCTTGAATGGCTACGAGGTCTGCCGTCAGATCAAAGCCGACCCGTCGCTGCGTCACGTGCCCGTACTGCTTCTCACCGGCACTTTTGAAGCGTTCGACGAGGCGCGTGCGCGCGAGGCCGGCTCGGATGGCCACATCACCAAGCCGTTCGAGGCCCAGGCGCTCGTCGATCTCGTGAATGCTCGGCTCTCGGCTTCGGCGCCCGCGCCCTCCGCGGTGGCCGCTCCGCCGAAGCCGACGGTCGGCAACTCGCCGCTCTTCGGCGAAGAGGAAGAACCGTTCGACTTCATGTCCGACGAGGTGACGGAGCCGAGCGCGATTCGCCGCACTCCCGCCCCGGCGAACGACGCCTTCTCCTTCGGTTCCGCGGACGACCTCGAATCGGGCGGCAGCGAGCTCGATGCGGAGCCGCTCGAGGTCGAGGCGATGACGCAAGTCGCCATCGGCGACGCCGACTCCGGCATCGTGGCGTTCGATGACGACGAGGACGCGGAGACGCTTCCGCCCGTCGACGCGGAGCCGCTCGAGGATTCTTCGGCCTCGACCCGTGTGATGTTCGGCGGGCCGAACGAAGCCGAGAGTTCGGCGAGCGAGGCCTTCTCCTCGACGCGTGTGATGTTCGGCGAGCCCACGGCCGCGGGCGTCGGCACGATTACGCCCGCCGAAGCGGGCGTCGCAGAAGACGCCTTCGCAGACATGATCGGCGGCAGCCGCCTGAGCACCTACGAGGGCTTGGCCACGGATCTCGGCGATCCGTTCGCGGACGAGCCCGACACCGCGGATGTCCCGAACCCGGCGACGACGACCCTCATCCTGACAGCCCCCGCGACGCCCGCCTGGCCCGCCGAGGAGGAAGACCCGTTCGACTCGCCCGGCGCGATGGTAGAGGACGACGACGTACCCCTCGCGATCCCGCCCCTGGCCCTCGCGCCGACGCCGATCGACAGCGCCGCGGCGCCCTTCCCGAGCCGTGACGAGCTGCGCAACCTGCTCGAGAAAATGGCCTGGGAGGCGTTTGGCGACGTGACGGATCGCGTCGTTCGCGAGACGGTCCAGCGCATCGAGCAGATCGCCTGGGAAGTCATCCCAAAGATGGCCGAGACGCTGATCCGCGAAGAGATCCGCAAGCTGAAGGAAGGCGACGAGCCCTAGGCGCTCAGTTTCTTGCGCGCCTTCCGCCGATCGCAGCGTGCTTGATTTAGACTCGGGCGCGTGAGCCACGCGATCCTTCCGCACCCCTCGATTTGGGCCCCGCTGGTCCAGCGCGCGCTCGCCGAGGATCTCGGCAACGGCGACGTCACGAGCAACGCGTGCCTGCCCGAGACGCTGCGCATCGAGGCCGAGATCGAGGCGCGCGCACCGCTGGTGGTGTGCGGGCTCGAGCTCGCCGCCGCGTGCTTTGCCGCAGTCGACGCGCAGCTGCGCTTCACCCCGCTGCGCCGCGACGGCGAGTTCGTCGCGGCGAACACAGGGCTCGCGCGGGTCGTCGGTAGTGCCCGCGCGGTGTTCGCGGGTGAGCGCATCGCGCTGAACTTCCTCGGCCGGCTGTGCGGCATCTCGTCGCTCACGCGGCGCTACGTCGAAGCCGTCGCCGGCACCGGCGCGCGCATCCTCGACACGCGCAAGACGCTCCCTGGCTGGCGCGCCCTCGACAAGTACGCCGTGGCAGTCGGCGGCGGCACCAACCACCGCTTCGGGCTCTACGACGCCGTGCTGATCAAGGACAATCACATCGCGGCGGCTGGGGGCGTGGGCGCGGCGGTGAAGGCAGCGCGCGCGAGTGCCGCGCCGCATCTCGCGATCCAGTGCGAGGTCGAGAGCCTCGCGCAAGCGGAGGAGGCGCTGCAGTCCGGGGCAAGCTCGTTGTTATTGGACAACCGCTCGCCGGCCGAGCTGCGCGAATTCGTCGCGCGCTATGGCGAGCGCACCTCGCTCGAAGCGAGCGGCGGCGTGAATCTCACGAACGTGCGCGCGGTCGCGGAGACCGGCGTGCACCGCATCTCCATCGGCGCGCTCACGCACTCCGTGATCGCGGCAGACGTCGCGCTCGAGGTGCGCGCGCAGCTGGAACCCAGATGACGACGCCCCCCGCGAGCGCAGGCACGCGAGCGGGCGAAGTGCAGACTTCCGCGGCGCGAACGCCCGAGCCGGCGGAGGCGCTCACGCAGGAGGCGATCGCGGCCCGCACCGCGTGGCTCGCGCGCACGCTGCATTGGTTCGCCGAGATCGACTCGACGAATCGGCACGCGCTCGCGATCGCCGCAGCAGGCGCGGAGCACGGCACGGCGGTGATCGCAGAGGCGCAGACTGCGGGCCGCGGGCGCCTCGGTCGCGCGTTCTTCTCGCCCCCGCGCACGAATCTGTACGTGAGCTTCGTGCTGCGCCCGCGCAGCAGCACAGCCACGCTCGGCACCCTGCCCCTCAGCGCGGGCGTCGCGCTCGCGGAGAGCGTGGCGGTCGAACTCGGTGAGCCCGAGCGCGTCGAGCTCAAGTGGCCAAACGACGTGCTCGTCGATGGCAAGAAGGTTTCCGGCATTCTGCTCGAGCGCGCGAGTGCAGGCGCGGACGCCGCGGTGATCCTCGGCATCGGCGTGAACCTGAACGTCGATCCGGCCACGTTTCCCGACGATTTTCGCGCGCGCGCCTCGAGCCTCGCGGCCCTGGCGGGGCGCCGCATCGACCGCCCACGCTTCGCCGCCGCGCTGTTCGAGCGCCTCGAAGAAGCGCTCGACGCACACGCCGCGGGTGGCTTCTCGGTGCTGCGACCCCGCTTCGACGCGTTCTTTCGCATGACCGGCCGCCGCGTGCGCGTCTCCGACGCCGCCGGGCGCGTGCGCGAGGGGCTTGTGCTCGGCGTCGGAGCCGATGGATCGTTGCGTCTCGGGACGTACGCAGGCGAGGAACGCCTCCTCGCGGGCGACGTCACCGTGCTGAAGGAGCCTGTCTCGTGAACGCGCTGCTCGCCGTCGACATCGGCAACACCAACGTGACGCTGGGCGTCTTCGATCTCAGCGATCCCGCGAAGCCGGTGCTCGCCCACCATTGGCGCATGGCCACACACCGCGAGCAGACGAGTGACGAGATCCTCGTCACGCTGCACGGCCTGACGAGTATCGCGGGCTGCAAGATGGAGTCGTTCCGCGATGCGATCGTGTCGAGCGTCGTCCCGCCGTTGCTCCCGATCTGGGAGCGCGTCTGCAGCAAGTTGTTGGGCAAGCCGCCGCTCGTGGTCGGCCCCGGCATCAAGACCGGCATGCCCGTGCGCTACGAGAACCCCCGCGAAGTCGGTGCAGACCGGATCGTGAATGCGGTCGCGGCCTTCGAGCTGATGGGCGGCCCCGTGATCGCGGTCGATTTCGGCACTGCCACCACCTGGGACTGCGTCAGCGAGAAGGGCGAGTACCTCGGCGGTGCGATCTTTCCGGGCATCGTGATCTCGATGGAAGCGCTGTTCGAGCGCACCTCGATGCTGCATCGCGTCGAGCTCGCGCGCCCGCGCGCGGTGATCGGGCGGACGACCACGCAATCGATCCAGTCCGGGCTGCTGTTCGGTTACGCGGGCCTCGTCGATGCGATGGTGCGTCGCATCAAGACGGAACTCGGCGCGAACTCCCGCGTGATCGCGACCGGCGGCCTCGCGCAGCGCATCGCTGCCGAGACCGAGACCATCGAGCGCGTCGAGCCCTACCTGACGCTCGAAGGCCTGCGCCTCCTATTCGAGAAGAACCGTCCGCAGGAGAAGTCTCAGCCCTAACAAGGAGCCGTGATGCAGAACACCGACGCCGCCCACACCCGCAACTTCGCCCTGATCGGCCACGCGGGCGACGGGAAGACCTCACTCGGCGAGGCGCTCCTGCACACGGCGGGCGCCGTGCGCGAACTCGGCTCGGTAGATGGCGGCACGTCGCACCTCGACGTCGGCCCCGAGGAGAAGGAGCGTCACCACACGCTCGGCGCCCATGTCTACGGCTTCGACTGGAACGGTCTCCATCTCACGCTCGTCGACACCCCGGGCGACCCGAACTTCCAGGGCGACGCACAGATCGCGCTGAAGGCCCTGGATGGCGCCATCCTGGTCGTTTCCGCGGTGGGCGGAGCGAAGGTCGGGACCGAGCGCATGCTCGCCGCTGCCGACGCGACCGGCGTGCCGCTCGTCGCGTTCGTGAGCGGCATCGACCGAGACCGGGCTGATTTCGCCGGCGCGGTCGAATCGCTGCGAATGCTCGGCGCGAACCCGGTCCCGCTCGCACTCCCCTTCGGCTCGGTCGCCGGCCTGCGCGGCGTGATCGATCTGCTCTCGATGCGCGCGACGCGCGACGGCAGAACCGGCGCGATTCCGGCGGCGATGGCAAGCGCGGCGAGCGCAGCGCGCGCGCGCTTGATCGAGGCCGTCGCCGAATCCGACGATGCGCTCACCGAGAAGTACCTCGAGAAGGGCGGGCTCTCCGACGCCGAACTCGAAGCGGGCCTCGTCGCCGCGACGCGTGCGAATCGGCTGTTGCCCGTGTTGTGCGGCGCCTCCACGAGCGAGCTTGGCTTGCCCGCGTTGTTATGGGCGGCGACGCATCTGTTGCCGTCCGCGGCCGAGCGCGGCGCCTGGCACGCTGCGCGCCTCGACGGCGGCGAGGAGTTCGACATCCCGCCCAGCCCGAACGCCCCGTTCTCGGCGTTCGTGTTCAAGACCGTGATCGATCGCTACGCCGGCACGCTCTCGGTGATGCGCGTCGTCTCCGGCACGCTTCACCATGACGAGACGATCTTGAATGCGACGCGCGGCCAAAAGGAGCGGCTCGGAAAGCTGTTATTGCTGCACGGCAGCGAGCTCGTCGAGATCCCCGAGGCGGGCCCAGGCGATGTGATCGCCGTCGCCAAGCTGAAGGACGTGCACACCGGCAACACGCTCACCTCCGAGAGGAACGGTCTGCACCTCCCCGAGATCCCGATCCCGCAAGGCGTGATCTCCTACGCGATCTCCGCGAAGTCGAAGGCGGACGAGGACAAGTTGTTCCTTGCGCTGCATCGCCTGACGGAGGAGGACCCGACGCTCCACGTCTCGCGCGACGCCGCGACCGGCGAGTTCCTGCTCGCCGGCATGGGCGAGCTGCACCTGCGCATCGCCGTGCAGAAGCTGCATCGCCAGTACGACGTGGACGTCGAGCTGCACACGCAGCGCGTCCCCTACCGCGAGACGATCAATGGCCGCGCCGAGAACGTCGAGGGGAAGCTCAAGAAGCAGACCGGTGGCAAAGGGATGTATGGGGTGGCGTACCTGTCGCTCGAGCCCCTGCCGCGCGGCTCGGGCGTCGTGTTCTCGGACGAGGTGGCGGGGGGCGCAATCCCGCGCAATCTGATTCCGGCCGTCGAGAAGGGTGTTCACGAGGCCGCGCAGCACGGGCCCCTGGCCGGCTTCCCGGTCGTGGACGTGAAGGCCCGCTGCATCGACGGGAAGTTCCACGCGGTCGACTCCAACGAGATGGCCTTCAAGCTGGCGGGCGTCTTTGGCTTCAAGGCCGCGATGGAGCTGGCAAATCCGACCTTGCTCGAGCCGATCCTGCGGGCCGAAGTGACCGCCCCGCCCGAACGCGTTGGCGACATTCTGGGCGACCTCGCTCACCGCCGGGGTCGGGTGCAAGGCACGGAAAGCCTTGGCGCCAGCATGGTCATCAAGGCGGAGGTGCCTATGGCCGAAATGCTGGAGTACGCGAGCGCTCTCACCCGCCTCACCGGGGGTAAGGGCGCCTTCCACATGGAGTTCTCGCACTACGACGAAGTGCCCGCCCTGCAGCGGGAGAAAGTGATCGCCGAAGCACGCGCGAAGGCCGCTGCGAAGCCCTGAGTCGCGGCCCCTCGCCCTTGCTCCGGTCGAGGGGTTCGTGAGCCAAGCGCCTGCGAAGATTCAGCTCACGCTTTCGCCGCAAGCCGGGCGTTACGTGCAGCGCGACGCTCCGATCGAAGTGCGACGACTCGCCGCAACGGGCGCGCTCCCGCTCGATCCGATCGAGCTCACCACCGTGCTGTTCGTGCTCGCGAACGACGGCGATGTACAGGTCAAAGACACCGCGCGCGGGAGCCTCGAGAAGCTGCCCGACGCGATCGCGAAGATCGTGCTCAGCGGCGCCGCCCACCCGGCCGTGCTCAGCTACCTCGCGCACGTCTACAAGGACGATGCAGCGCGCATGGAGCTGCTCGCGTTGAATGCGAGTGCCGACGACGACACCGCCGCATTGCTCGCCTCGCTGCCCCATCGGCGCGTGATCGACATCGTCGCGAACAACCAGACGCGCCTGCTGCGCTCCCCGCAGATCGTCGAAGCGCTCGGCGAGAACCCGCTCACGGGCAAATCGACGATCGACCGCATCCTCTCGTTTCTCGGGCTCGAGCGCCCCGCTTCGGAGGAAGTCTCCGACAGCGACGTCGTGGTCGATCTCGCCCCCGACGAAGTCACCGACGCGGCCGCCCTCGCCGCCCTGCGCGCGATCCTCGGCGACGACGCGTCCGAGTTCGCTGAGGAGCTGCTCAAAGACAACCCGGATGACGTCGACCTCGACGAAGCGAGCAAGGGCAATCTGATGGCCCTGATCCAGAAGATGACGATCATGCAGAAGGTGAAGCTCGCGCGGCTCGGCAACAAGGAAGCCCGCGGCCTGTTGATCCGAGACCGCAACAAAATCGTCTCGACCGCGGCGATTCGCAGCCCGCGCATGTCCGACAATGAGGTGGCGGGCTTCGCGAAGTCGCGCAACCTCTCCGACGAAGTCATGCGCATCATCGCGAGCAATCGCGAGTGGACGAAGAATTACGCGGTAAAGCTCGCGCTGGTGATGAATCCGAAGTGCCCGGTCTCGATGTCGATCCGCTTCATGAACTTCCTGCAAGAGAAGGACATGCGCGGCCTCGTGAAGAGCAAAGACGTGCCGGCCGTGATCGCCGCGCACGCGCGCCGAAATCTGGCGAAGAAGGGGAAGCTGTGATGAACGACGCGCCGGATCCGAGCGCCGTCAACGCGCGCATTGTCTATTGGGGCGCGGACGGCGCGGGCAAGCGCACGAACCTGCGCGTGATCCACGCGAAGCTGCGCCCGGATCACCGCGGCGAGCTACGCCTGCTGCCGACGCGCCTCGATCCGTCCGTCACCTACGCGACGCTGCCGATCGAGCTCGGTGAGGTCGGCGGCGTGCGCACGCGGATCCAGATCGTCGCCGTGCCCGGCGCTCCAGACCAAGTGGCGACCCGCAAGCAACTGCTCGACCGCACGGACGGCATCGTGCTCGTGCTCGACGCGCGCCGCGAGCGACTCGACGAGAACCTCGCGAGCTTCGACGAGCTGAAGGCTTCGCTCGCCGCCTACGGCCGTCGTATCGACGAGATGCCACTGGTCGTGCAGTACAACAAGCGCGACCTCGCCGACCCCTACGCGCTGGAAGATTTGCACCGCAAGCTCGCGATGCGCGGCGTCGCCGCGTTCGAGGCCGTCGCCAAGGACGGCACGGGCGTGCTGCAGACGCTCACCACGATCTCGAAACGCGTGATTCGCCACCTGCGCGATCACGCCGGCGATGCCTCGCCCGCTGCCGGACCGAAGCCCGCGAGTGGCCCGCAGAACGCGAATGCGGCGACGCAGACACGCCTCGCGCCTTCACCCGCCGGCGCCCCGGCCGGCCCCGCTCCGCCACCGGGCGTGACCCAGTTGATCGATCGCGCTGCATTCGAGGCTTCGCTCGCGAAGCCCGCCGCGCCGCGCGCCGTCGCGCCGCGACCCGAGCACGTCGTCTCGCCCGAAGACTCGCAGGCCGATCTCCAGGCGTCCCCGGCGACCTTCGCCGACACCGTGTCGGCGGCGGAGTCGCTATTCGAGGCGAACTTCGAGACCGCGAAGCGCAGCGTGTCGCACGCTCCGAACGCCGCAAAGAAGATCGCCGCCGGCACGAGGCCGATGCCCGCGATCGAGCTCGAAGGCGCGGACGCCGCCGGCGGCCTCACGATCGAGCCCGCGGGCCCCGCGCAGCCGGCGCCGGACGGACTGCGGATTCCGCTGTTCGTGCGCGATGCGAGCGGCAAGCGCCGAAAGCTGACGCTCTCGCTGCGCTTCGAGAGCGAGGACCTCTAGCCGAATGCGCAAAGCGATCGCCATCTACGGCGTCACCGACGAGACGCTCGCACTCATCCCCGTTCTGCTCGAGAACGCGGAGATCGAGATCGCGGGCGCCTTTGCGGACGACGTGGTGGCC
>JANNKN010000796.1:0-5780 GCA_031396315.1 Deltaproteobacteria bacterium | reverse complement strand
TTCGCGTGCTCGCGCCGCGTGCACTGCACCCGAGCCCGCAGCTCGTGAAGGAACTTTTCGCGCAGGCCTCGGTCGGCGCGGAGATCACCATCACCGAGGACGCGCACGAGGCGCTCGCGGACTGCGACGCCGTCTACAACGATGTTTGGGTCTCCATGGGCGAGGAGCACTTGGTCGCCGAGCGCAACGCGCTGCAACGCGATTACAAAGTCACGCGCAAGCTGATGAAACTGACCGGCCGCGCCGACACGATCTACCTCCACTGTCTGGCCGACCTCCACGACGATTCGACCGAGTTCGCGCGCTCGCACCCGGAACTGTGCTAGGTGGACGACGACGTGTTCGAGCACCCGCGCAGCCGCGTGTTCGATCAGGCCGAGAACCGCATGCACACCGCGAAGGCGGTGATGGTGCTGACGCTTTGAAGAACCCGCGCGCTCCCGGAGAACTCCTGTGAAAATCCTCAAGACCGTCGCCCTCACGCTCGCCGTGGCGGTGATCGCGCTCGTCGGGCTCTACTACGTGATGGCCGAGCGCGTCGAGGTCGTGGTGCTGCACTCGCACGGCGCCGACGGCGATCACGAAACGCGTCTCTGGGTCGTCGACGACGCGGGCCACGCCTGGCTGCGCACCAGCACGAGCAACGCAACGTGGCTCCCGCGCATCCGCGCGAACTCGGCGGTCGAAGTCGAGCGCGCCGACGAGACACACGGCTACAACGCGGTCGCGATCTTCCAACCCGAGGCGGTGGCGCGCATCAGCGAGCTCACGCTCGAGAAATACGGCTGGTCCGAGGAGTTGCTGCGCGCGACCTCGAGCGGCGCCGGGAGCCAGGTCGTGATTCGACTCGACCCACTGCCCGAGGCCGTGCCCGGTGAAGCAGCGCCCTCGCCGTATTAGGCCGAGCGCTCGCCGCGCGGCGGCAGGCCGAACTCGCGGATCTCGGCGTACTCCTGAATCGCGTCGGCCACCTTCCAGAGCAACGTCGGACCCTGATAAACCATCGCCGAGTAAATCTCGACGAGCTGCGCGCCGGCGTCGATCAGCGCGATCGCGTCTTCGGGCCTCGTGATACCGCCGACCCCGACCCGCAGCTGATCGCGATGCGCGAGCTCGACCAGCGAGCGCATGCCTGCGAGCGCGAGCGGAAAGAGCGGCGCGCCGGACACCCCACCCGGCGCATCGGGCCGCGCGAACGGCGCCTTCTCGAGCGCGAGACCGATGGAGGTGTTCACGGCCACGAAGCCATCGCACACGTCGAGCTGTGCGAGCGGCTTCACCAGCGGCCGCATCGTCGCAACGCTCCACGGCGCGCGTTCGGGCGTCTCGGGCGGGAGCTTCACGAGCAGCGGGGTCGGCCACTTCTGCCCCGCCTTGCGCGCCAGTTGCTGCAGCCGCGCGCGCGTCGGCGCGATGATCTCCTGCGCGAAGCCGTCGCCGTGGAGCACGCCGCGCAGGCCGCTGGTGTTGGGCGAGCTCATGTTCACGACGAAGAATTTCGTCCACGGATGCAACAGCGTGACGAGCTCGTCGAGCTCGGCTCGCACACGGGCGACGAAGCCCGGCTCAGAGGCGGTTCTCAGCGTCAGCGGATGCGGCGCGATGTTGCAGCCGAACAGGATGTCGCCGCGGCGGAATTCGGAAAGCCGCAGCGCAACCCGGCGTGCGCCGATGCTCGGGAAGCCGAGACGGTTCCACACACCTTGCTCGGCCTCGAGCCGCGCCATGCGCGGCCGTAATAGATTCCCGGGCCACGGGCGGGTGAGAATCGTGCCGATCTCCGCAAAGCCGGCGCCGATCTCGGCGAGCCCGGTGAGCGCGAAGGCGTTCTTGTCGAAGCCCGCGGCGACGCCGACGCGATTCGGGAAGATCAGCCCGCGCCACGGGAACGGATCGTTCACCTGCGGCGTGTGAAACGAAAAGCGCAGCGCGAGCGCGAGCAGCGCGAGCTTGTGCGCGAACTCGGGGCCGAGCGGCTTGAACAGCAGCCGGTCCGCGACGTCGTAGAGCGTGCGCGGCTTCTGCTCGTTCACGCGCTGCGCCTAATACCCACGCACGCGGTCGACGGCCGAAACCACCGCCTCGCCGCGCTCGAGCCGGGTCACGTTCTCCGCGAACAGGCCGATCGAAACGTCGAGCAGCTCTGGGAAACCACCGGCGACGTGTGGCGTGAGCCAGAAGTTCGGCGCCTCCCACAGCGGGCTGTGCGCGGGCAGCGGTTCCGACGCAAACACGTCGAAGGCCGCACCCGCCAGCCGCCCTTCCGCGAGCGCGCTTTGGAGCGCGTGTTCATCGACGATGCCGCCGCGCGCGAGGTTCACGAGGTACGCGCTCGGCTTCATGAGGGCGAGCTCGCGCGCGCCGAGCGAGTCGCGCGTCGCGTCGGTGAGCGGCACGAGCACCACCACCACGTCGCTCTCAGCAAGCACGCGTGCCGTGCCCGACTGCGGCTCGATGCGCGCCACCGCCGGGTGCGCCTTCGGCTCGCGCTGCGTGCCGATCACGCGCATGCCGAGCGCGTGCGCGCGTTCAGCGAGTGCGATGCCAATCGCGCCGAGACCGAGAATGCCGAGCGTCTGACCCGCGGCGCGCGCAGGCAAGCGCCGCTCCCAGCTGCGACGGCGCTGCGCAGAAACGAAGAACGGCAGCTGCTTCAGCAGCGCGAGCACGAGCGTGAGCCCGAATTCGGCCATCGAATCCGCCGACATCCCACGCTGGTTCGCAATCACGACCCGCTCGGGCAGGCCGGTCGCAGGCATTAGGTAGTCCACGCCGGCGCCGAAGGCCTGGATCAGCCGTAACTGCTGCGCCTGTGCCCAGTGCCCGCGCGGCGGCTGCAACGCGAATAAGTAGGTGGCGCCGCCGATCCCCGCAGCGAACTCCTCAGGCTGGCTCCAGCACACGACCTCGCGGCCCGGGAAGTGCTTCTCGAGCAGCGGGCGCGCGGCGTTCGCGAACGGCAAAAACGCGTGGATGGGCGTCGGCACGCGCGCATCTTAGAGCGTGCCGCGCTTCGGGCGCTGCGCTCGGGCGAAGTTTTCGCGCGCGTGAGCGTGCTCGCAGCTCACGCCGGCTCTGCCGGTTCGCGCTCGTCGCCGGTCAGCGCGCTCATCCGGCCGATGTGGTGAACGATGCGCCAGGCGTGGTGCGCGCAACGCTCCAGCCAGCGCCAACCGTCCGTGCGATCGAGCGCTGCGGCGGGCGTCAGCTCTCCGCGGCTCGCGGCCGCGAGCACGCGCTCGCGGTGGCCACTGCGCGCTTCCGCGAGCTCCGCGGCGGCGCGCGCAAGCCCACGCTCAGCGTGCTCGCGCGCCACCAACGGTCGAGGCAGCGCCACGGCGAGCGTGTGAGCACGCGCCGCGAGCTCGGCGTCGTCGCTGAGCGGCGCAGCGCGGCCAGCCTGCCGCATGCGATCGAGCAAGCGGTGCAGCTCGTCCACTGCGTGCAGCGCGGCCACCAGCGCTACACCGCTCGGATCTCCGCGAGCCTCCGGCCGCACCCGCGCCGCGAATTGTTGGGTCTCGATCAGTGCGCGCTCGAGGTCCTCGAGCTCCTCGGCCTCACTCGCGCTGCCCGCGAGCATCGGCTCGAGCCGCGCAAAGGCTTGCAGTGCGATCTCGCCGAGCGTCGCCGCGGCGGCGTCCAGCGCGACATCCGAATCCTCGAGGAGCCGCGGATCGAGCCGGCGCGTCAGGCTGCGGCGGCGCTCGGGCACAAGTCGCTCGACCAAGTGCGCGAACGGCCCCGCCAATGGAATCGCGACCGCGACGCCTACGAGATTGAAGAGCGAGTGAAACGCGACGAGCGCGAGACCAGGCGCGCGCGCGACGCTTCCGGGTGCGAACGCCCGCTCGAGCGCGAGCAGCGCGCCGAGCAGCGCGAACGCGCCTACCGCCGTGAAGGCGTTGAAGATCACGTGCGCGAAACCGGTGCGCCGCGCGGCGAGCGAGCCGCGCAGCGCTGCGATCACGGCGCTGCCCGTGGTGCCGAGATCGAAGCCGATCACCACCGCCGCGGCTTGCGGGAACGACAGTACGCCGACGTGCAGCGCCGCCAGCGCCGCGGCGACACCCGCCGCCGAGGATTGCGTCACGAGCGTGATGCCGGTCCCGAGCGCCGCGAGCGCGAGGCGCGACGCGAGCGTGTCGCCGGGGAATGCACGCAGCGCGCTCGCAACCATGTCGCTGCCGAGCGCGCCGCCGAGCGCCTCGATGCCGAGCAGGGCGAACGCGAGGCCTGCCATCACGCGCCCACTGCTGGCTGCGCGCCGGCGCCCGTACAGGTGCAGCCAGACGCCGGCGAACGCCAGCGCGGGCGCCATGGAGGCGAGCTTCCAGCGGATCCCGAGCGCGAGCACGAGCCAGCCGGTCAGCGTCGTGCCGACGTTCGCGCCGAACACGATGCCGAGCGCCTGCGAAAACTCGAGCAGGCCCGCACTCGCGAAGCCGATCGCAGTAACAATCGTCGCGCTCGACGACTGCACCGCTGCCGTCGCGACCGCACCCGCGAGCGCCCCGCGCAGAGGGCTGCTCGTCACGCGCGTGAGCCAGCGCTGCAGCCGCGCGCCCGCGAGCTCGCGGAGCCCCTCGCGCAGCAGCCACATCCCGAACAGCAGCAGCGCGAGCCCGAGCGCGAGCGCGGGGAGGCCGCTCGCGAGAGGCAGCACGGCTCAGCCGATGTGCGACTTCACCGTGAGCACGCTGCAGGGCGCGTGGCGCAGCGTGCGCTCCGCGACGCTGCCGAGCACGGCGTGCTTGAAGCCGCCGAGCCCGCGCGAACCCGTCACGATGAGGTCTGCGCGCACGCGCTCGGCGACGCCATCGAGCGCGGCGTGTGCGGGTGCGCTCGCGAGCTCGGTACGCACCTCGACGCCGGCGATCGACGCAGCGAGCGAATCGAGCCGCTTGCGGCCTTCGGCATAAGCGGCGTCGATCAGCGCCTCCGGCACCGCGACTTCGTAAGGCGTGACGAACGGCATGCGCAGCTCGAGCCCGTGCACGAGATGCAGGGTCGCACCGAACGCACGCGCCCAGTCCGCGGCGAGCGCGACCGCCTCTTCCGAGTGCTTCGAGAAGTCCACGCCGACGACGATCACCTTGGGCGCCTCGGCGTGCCCGTCCCCTTTTACGGTGAGCACGGAAACGGGCGATTCCTTGACGGTGCGCTCGGCGACGCTGCCGAGCAGGAAGCGCTTGAAGCCGGTGTGACCGTGCGTGCCGATCACGACCAAGTCGGCAGCCAGCTCCTTCGCGCGCTCGGCGACGCACATCGAGGCCGGCGCCTCGCCGAGATGCGTCGTGCCGCCGAGGCCCTGCGCGCGAATCTTGTTACTGATGACGGCGAGCTTGTCCTGCGCCGTCTTGCGCGCGGCGCCGATCAGCTCGGGCGGCAGCGCGACGGCGTAGGGCTCGAACATCGGCAGCGGAATCTCGAGTGCGTGCACGACGTGCACTTCCGCTTTGCCGGGCGCCGCTACCGCGAGCGCGACCTCGAGGGCGCGCGCAGCACCGGGCGAGAAGTCGGTCGCGACCAGAATTTTTCGGGGGCTTTTCACGAGTTACTCCTCGACGTGGGCATCGCCGTCTCGAGTCCGGCGTTCGGCCCGGCGGTAGAGCGTCTTGCGATCGATTCCTAGAATCTGCGTCGCGCGAACTTTGTTACCGCTCGTGTGTCCGAGCACGATTGCGGTGTACTTCTCGTCGAGCTCGTGCAGGCTCATCCCGCGCGCGGCCGCGGCGCGTAGCAGCGCGTCGAGATCGGGTGCGGCGCCGGCGATAGCC
>JANNKN010000776.1:0-2334 GCA_031396315.1 Deltaproteobacteria bacterium | reverse complement strand
CTCGGATCCCGAGTTCCAGCAGGGCGAGGCGAAGCTGTCGGACGAGCGCGCAGCCAAAGAGCTGTTCGCCTACTTCCTGCAGCTCGCCGCCGAGCGCGCGGCGCGGCCGACGCGCGATCTCACGAGCGTGCTCGTGAACGCGCGCATCGCAGGCGACCCGCTCCCCACGCACGATCTGCTCTCGTACTACCAGCTGCTCGTCGTCGCGGGCAACGAGACGACGCGCAATGCCGCGAGCGGTGGGCTGATGGCGCTGATCGAGCACCCGGGCGAGTTCGCGAAGCTGCGCGCGAGCCCCGGCCTCGTGAACTCCGCGGTCGAAGAGATCGTGCGCTGGACGACGCCGGTGATTCAGTTCTGTCGCACGCCGGTCGCGGATTTCACGCTGCGCGGAGAGCGGATCCGCGCGGGCGAGTCGATGTGCCTCTTCTACCCCTCCGCGAATCGCGATGAAGAAGTCTTCACCGACCCTAAGAAGTTTCGCGTCGACCGGAGCCCGAACCCGCACGTCGGCTTCGGCATCGGCGAACACTTCTGCTTGGGCGCGAACCTCGCGCGGCTCGAGTTGCGCGTGATCTTCGCCGAGATCGCGCGGCGCTTCGCGCAGCTCGATTTCGCGGGCGAGCCGGCGCGCATGCGCTCGAGCTTCATCGGCGGCGTGAAGCGCATGCGCCTGCGGTACCGGCTCGCCTGAAGCGCGATAGCGTGCGCGCATCGTTCGGGAGATTTTCGATGCGCCTTACTTCGCGCCTCGCGTGCGGCCTTTCCCTCGTGCTGCTGACCGCCCCGCCCACGCTCGCTGCCGACCCGCCCTTCGCGCGCACCGAGGCACGCGCCGCCTGCGCTGCGAGCGACCTGCTGCGCCGCCCCTTCTTCGGCGACACCCACGTGCACACCGCGTTCTCGCTCGATGCGAACCTCGGCGGCACCCGTAACACCCCGCGCGACGCGTATCGTTTCGCGCGCGGTGAAGGGGTCGGCCTGCAGCCCTACGACGCGAGCGGAAAACCGCAGCGCTCCGCGAAGCTGCGGCGCGCGCTCGACTTCACCGTCGTCTCGGATCACGCGGAGACGCTCGCCGAGGTGCGCATCTGCTCGCAGGCAGGGCTGCCGGGGCACGACTCCGACATGTGCTGGCTCTACAACAACCCGCAGCTGCGCCTGCTCGCGACGCAACTGTTCCTGATCCGCCTGATCCCGGGCCGCGAACGCTTCCATCAAATGTGCGGCGAGAACGACCGCGACTGCATCGCGCAGCAGGGCACCGTGTGGCGCGAGATCCAGGCCGCAGCGGAGGAGGCCTACGACCGAAGCGCCGCGTGCAAGTTCTCGAGCTTCGTCGGCTACGAATGGACCGGCACGATCGGCGCGGGCGGGAATCTCCACCACAACGTCGTGTTTCGGAACGACAGAGTGCCGGCGCTGCCGATCAGCTTCATCGATCAGGGCTCGCCGATGCTGTTATGGCGGGAGCTGCAGAAGCAGTGCGTCGAGGGCATGCCGGGCTGCGACGCAGTCACGATCCCGCACAACTCGAACTTGTCGGGGCCGGGCTACATGTTCGAATCGGCGCGCAATACGGGGCCGGAGGGCGTCGGCACGGCGATCGACGCGGAGGAAGCGCGCTGGCGCCAGCGCTGGACGCCGCTGATCGAAGTCGCGCAGCACAAGGGCGACAGCGAGTGCCTGCTCGGCGGCGAGACGACCGATGAGGCCTGCGGCTTCGAGAAGCTCGCATACAACAGCTTCTCAGGCGTCGGTCGCTTCCGCGGCCTCCAGCCGAGCTCCGACCTCGCGCCGACGCAGCGCGCGATGGTGCGCGAGGCGCTGAAGAAGGGCCTCGCGACCGAGCGCGCGACCGGCGTGAACCCGATGAAGTACGGCCTGATCGGCAGCACCGACACGCACCTCGGAACGCCAGGCATGACCGATGAAGACACGCCGCGCGGCCATGGCGGCGCGGGCGTCATGGGCCAAGTCGTCGGCTTGCCGGACGACCTCGAGTTCAACCCCGGCGGCCTCGCGGTGTTGTGGGCCGAGGAGAACTCGCGCGATTCGCTGTTCACCGCGATGCAGCGCCGCGAGGCGTACGGCACGAGCGGCACACGGCCGATCGTGCGCTTCTTCGGCGGCTGGAATTACGCCGCGGAACTGTGCAGCGATCCGCAGCTCGTCGCGAAGGGTTATCAGGGCGGCGTGCCGATGGGCGGCGACCTTGCCGCGAAGCCGCGCGCGGCGAAGGCCCCGACGTTCGTGGTGAACGCGTTGCAGGATGCCGGCGCGCCGGGTCGCGCGGGCACGCCGCTCCAGCGCGTGCAGATCGTGAAGGGCTGG
>JANNKN010000725.1:0-3052 GCA_031396315.1 Deltaproteobacteria bacterium | reverse complement strand
GGCGAGTGCCCAAAGCCCCTCGGTCATGGCGGTTCGCGGGCCGCGCTACGGGCGCGGCTCGTACCTTCCATAAGTGGTAGGCACGACGTCGGCGTCGTTCATCACGATGCCGAGCAGGCGATCTCGGCCGAGCACTTCGAGCGCGGCCTCGATGTCCGGTTGCGAAGTTTCGTTCGCGCGCACCACGAACACCGTGCCGTCGCACAGACCGCTTACGATCTTCGCGTCCGGCAAGCCGAGCGTCGGCGGAAGATCGAGGATCACGCGCTCGTAGCGAGCGGTGAGGGCCTCGAGCAGCTTGCGCATGCGATCGGAGCCAAGCAGCTCGGACGGGTTCTGCGGGAGGCCGCGCACGGCGAGCACGTCGAGCGAAGTCCCGGGAACGCGCTGGATCGCCTGCTCGAGCGGCGCGCCGTCGACTAGCACTTCGGTCAGGCCGGCGTCCGTGTGCAGCCCGAGCGCGGCGGCGATCGTCGGCTCGCGCAGATCGCACTCGACGAGCACGACCTTGCGTCCCATCTGCATCGCGCTCACCGCCGCGAGGCTGATCGCGGCCATCGTCTTGCCCTCGCCGGGCAGCGCGCTCGTCACCGCGATCGTGCGCAGCGGGCGCGTCTCGGCGAGCGCGTCGATCCGGGCGCGCAGCGAGCGGAACTGCTCCGCGATCGCGGATTCCGGCTGCAGCAACACGATGCGCCGCTTGTTATGGACGTCTCCACCTTCCGTGCGGTCGGCGGCGGAGCTATCGCGCAAGCGCTGGAACACGGAGGGCGCTGCGGGCGCTGCATCGCGCGCTGCCGCGCCGAAATCGGCGGGCGCGGTTCCGACTTCCGCGGCTTCGTGCAGCCGGCGGGAGCGCTGCTCCTCCGCCTTCCGCAACGCGTCGTACACCTTCCCCATCACACACCCCCAGGCTGGCGTCGTCGCAGCCAGCCGAACCAACTTCTCTCCCGCGCAGGCGGCTCGGAGGGCGCCGACGCGGGGGCTTTCACTTCGCTCGATGCGCGCTCCGGCTCGAGCTCGAGATCGCGCGCGACTTCGCGGATCGCGTCGGCGCCGAGCGTGCGCAGGCCGCGCCCGAAGCCCAACAACAGCGCGCCATCACACACCACGTTCACGAGCCGCGGCACCCCGCCCGTCACTTCGAACAGGCTCTCGAGCGCGCGCTTCTCGAACAATTCCTTGCCCGTGAAGCCGGCGATTCGCAAGCGCTCTTGGACGTACATCGTGGTTTCTTCGCGCGTGAACGGGCGCAGCTGATGGCGCAACACGATGCGCTGCCGCAGCTGGCGTAGGTCGGGTCGCGCGAGCATCGCGGCGAGCTCCGGCTGCCCGACCAGCATGATCTGGAGGAGCTTCGACGTCGGCGTCTCGAGGTTCGAGAGCAGGCGAACCTCTTCGAGCATCTCGGCCGAGAGGTTCTGCGCCTCGTCGATGATCAGCAGCGTCGGCAAATCTTGCTCGAGGCGCGCAATCAGGAAGCGGTTCAGCGCGATCAGGTATTCGGCCTTGGTCGTGCACGGCTTCTCGATGCCGAGCTCGTCGAACAGCATGTGGAAGAAATCGAGCGGCTCGAGGCGCGGATTGAAGATGAACGCCGCCAGCGTATTCCGGTCGAGCTGCGCGAGCAGCGCATGCAGCAGCGTCGTCTTGCCAGTTCCGACTTCGCCCGTGAGCAGTACGAAGCCCTTTCGCGCCTGCACTCCGTAGACGAGCGTCGCCAGGCCTTCCTGATGCACTTCGCCCATCCAGAGGAACGCCGGGTCCGGCGTCATCTCGAACGGGCTGCGCGAGAGTCCGTAATACGCGTGGTACATGGTCAGCCCGCTTGCGCCTCCGCGGCCGTCGCCTGATCGCCGCGCGGCGCATTGCGCACGCTTTGCCACCAATAGCCCGCGACGGAGATTACGAGCACCGCAGCCGCGGCCGCACCCGCGAGCGCCGCGCGCTTCGCGAAGCGCATGCGCTGTGCAGCGAGGTCCGAAGGCAGCACCACCGGCGGAATCGCCGCGAGCACCGGCAGCCCGAGCCGTTCTTGCAGCCGGCGCGGCGTGTGGAAGGAGGTGTCGAGCGCTTCCGTGCCGATGCCGTAAGCCGCGGCCAGCGCGAGGCCGAGCAGCACGCCGATCGAGAGAATCAGCGGGCGGTTCGGCGACGCCGGCTCCGGCGGCGAGACGGCCTGCTCGAGCACGCGGAACTTCTCGCCCTTCTGGCGAGTCTCCATGTCGCGCGCGACGCCGGCCTCGAGCCCCTTCTTGCTGTACTCCTGATAAGAATCGAACAGGTGCTCGTGTTCGCGCTCGAGTCCGGAGAGCTGCTCCGCGACGCGTGGCGTCTTTCCGAGCCGGGCCTCGACCGCGACGATCTGCTCGCGCAGCCGCTCCATCTCTTGGCGCGAGGATTGCGCGCGCAGCCCGGCGCGCTGCATCTCGAAGCGCGCGTTCTGCTGAACCGGCGAGACGTTGTCCGGGTCGTTCGCGCCGTCCTCGATCTCTTTTTTGAGCCGCGCGATCTCGTCGTGCGCCGCGATCATGTCGGGGTGCTTCTCCGTGAAGCCCCGCGACTGGAATTCAGAGAGCTGCATCTCGAGCATCTCGACTCGGCGCCGCGGCGTCAGCGCCTGGGACGAGTAGAGATCCTCGACCCCTCCGCCAGAGAGCGCTTGTTGGTGGTAGAAAGCCTCGTCGCTGGCGGCGACTGCAAGCTCGCGCTGCGCGTCGCGGAGGTTGTCGACGAGCCGCTCGTATTGGCGCTGGTTCGCCTCGAAATCCTCGGGCAGCGTGCCGGAGTTCGCGGTCTTGATGTCGCCGATCTCCCGCTCGACGCGCGCGATCTCGACGGTGAGCCGCCGCAGCTCCTCCTGAATGAAGTCTGCGGTGTCGCCCGACAGCTCGGTGCGCTCCTTCAAGTGCTCGTCGATGAAGCTGTTTGCCAGCCGATTCGTGACTTCGGCCGCGACCTTCGCCGAGCGGTGGCGGAACATCAGTTGAAACGTGTTCACCACGACATCGTTCGCGCGAATCCCGGACTGGGCGCGCGCCTGGGTCGCGAG
>JANNKN010000722.1:0-6362 GCA_031396315.1 Deltaproteobacteria bacterium | reverse complement strand
GGTGCTGTTCTGGGCCGACATGCTGCGCGACCAGCCCGAGCTCGTGCGAGAGTTGCCGCGCGCTGGGCTCACGGCCCTGGTGTGGCACTACGAACGCCCGCTCGAAGCTTTGCCGCTGCCTGCCGCACTCGCCCCCGTGCTCGCTGAGTTTGGGCTCACCGAGCGCGCCTTCCGCGGCTTCGCAACGCAAACGGAAGCGTTCGCGGAGGCGGGCTTCCCCTTCTGGGTGTGCCCCGGCACTTCGACTTGGAACTCGCTGCTCGGCCGCTGGACGAACGCGCGCGAGAACCTGCGCGATGCCGCGAGCGTCGGGCTCGCGCGCGGCGCACGCGGCTACCTAATCACAGATTGGGGCGACAACGGGCACCTGCAGCCGCCGAGCGCGAGCTGGCTGCCGCTCGCCTATGGCGCCGCGCTCGCCTGGAGCGGAGCCGCGAACCGCGCGCTCGACCTGCCGCCGCTGCTCGATGCCTTCGTGTTTCGCGATGCGACCGGCACGCTCGGTGCGCTCGCCGTCTCCCTGGCCGAGGCCTATCAGGGAACCGGCAAGGAGTGCTTGAACGGCAGCCCGCTCTTTGCGGAGCTCGTGCGCGGCGGAATGCTCGGTGCCTTCGGGGAGGCGGACCCGGAACGGCTGGCTGCGACCACCGCGCAGCTCACGAGCGCGCTCGGGGCGCTCTCCGGCGTTCGCTGCGCGAGCTCGGACGGCGAGCTCGTCCCGCGCGAGCTCGCGGCTGCGGCCCGGCTCGCGCGCCACGGCGCCTGGCGCATCGCACGCGCCGCCGGCCTCCCGGCGCCAAGCCCCGCCGCGATGCGCGCCGACCTCGCGGAGGCAATCGCCCTGCAGCGCGCCGCATGGCTCGCACGCAGCCGCCCCGGTGGGCTCGCGGCCAGCCTCGCCCGCCTCGAAGCCACGCTCGCGTCCTATCCAGTCTGAGTCGCCGCAGCGGGGAAACCCCTCAAGCACCTCCGTTGAATGCTCGATACGCCTAGCGTCTTTTGGGGGGGTCAACGTGCGAGCTGCACGTGTCGTCGCGGTGGTCTGTCTGCTCGCGTTATCTGCGGGCCTGTTCGCCGGTTCAACGGCGCGAGCGAAGGACTCGGCGGACGACGCGGCACGCGCGACCTTCCTGTTGCTCCTCGGCAAGTACGTGACTTGGCCGGCGACGGCGTTCACGTCGCCGACGGCGCCGATCGTGGTCGCCGTCGTCGGCAACCCGCGCCTCGTCGCCGAGCTGCGCACGCTCGCGGTCGGGCAACAGATCGAGGGCCGCTTCTTCGAAATTCGCGATGCAGCGACCCCCGCAAACTGCTCCGGCGCGCACATCGTGTTCGTCTCCGAATCGGCGCAAGGAACCGCGCTCGAATTGGCGCAACCGCTGCGCGTCTCCGAACAGCCCGAAGAGCTCGCGAGCACGGACATCGCGATTTCCATGAAGAACGGGCGCGTCGCCTTCTTCGTGAACCGCAAAGACGTCGCGCGCCGCGGTCTGAAATTGAGTTCGAAGTTGATGCGCCTCGCCTCGAGCGTCGAGTGAGCGGGGCGCGCTCCGACGCTTCGCTTCGCGACGCGCTCGCGCGCGCGATGATGCTCTGCACGGGCGGCGCACTCGGCGTCTCGATGATCGCGATGCTCGTGTTGCAGGTGAATCTCGCTTCGCGCGACCAGCTTCGCGCGCTGGCGAACGTCGGCGACGTGATTGCGAGTGGCACCCAAGCGGCGCTCGAGTTCGACGACCCCGATGCAGCGCGCGAATCCCTCGCCACACTCGCGACGGACCCCGACGCCACCTTCGCAGCGCTCGTCCGGCCCGGCGGCGACGTCTTCGCGTCGTGGGGCGCACTCCCCCGGAACCTCACCGTGCTCGCGGACACCGAGAGCCGCGTCTCTCTGCTCGCTGCCCAAGCCCATCTCCGCACCACCGTCGTGAGCGGCGACCGCGTGCTCGCAACGCTCCTGATCGGCAAGCGCCTCGATGCTGCCGTCGCACAGCTCGTCTGGATCACGGGCACGATGACGGCGATCGGACTCGCGAGCCTCGCGCTCGCCTGGGTGATTTCTTCGCGTCTCCGCGAGAGCATCGCGACGCCGCTGGTCGCGCTCGCCCGCAGCGCCGAGGCGATGGCGGCCGGCGATCTCTCCGCCGAAGCGCGCATCGATCGCAACGACGAGATCGGCGGCCTCGCGCAGAGCTTCAACCGGATGGGCGCGGGGCTGCGCGGGTTGGTCACCCAGGTACGCGAGAGCACCGTCGCCGTTGCGCGCGAATCCGAGCGCCTGGCGACAGCCAGCGAATCGATGTCGGACGAGGCACGCGCGCACGAGCGCACCGCGACCGAGATGGCGACCTCGGTCGAGGAGCTCAGCGCGCAGATGAGCGAGCTGAGCCGGACCGCGAGCGTGCTGGCCGAGAACGCGAAGCAAGCCAGCGACTCGGCTGCTGCGACGGATCGCGCTCTGAGCCTTTCGGGGCGCGGCATCAACAGCCTGTTCGAGACGGTCGACGAGACCGCTGCTTCCGTACTCGAGCTCACGGCGGCCGTGCGTCAGATCGCCGGCAATGCGGGGCAGCTCGACCTGGCGACGCGCGCGACCTCGCAGTCGATGCTCTCGCTCGACGCTTCGCTGCGTGAAGTCGAAGGCAACGCGCGAGAGAGTCGCGACGCGACCCAGGAAGCGGCGGAGGCCGCGCGCGGCGGTGAACGCGCGGTCGAGGCGGCAGTCGCAGGCATGGGTGAAGTCGCCGAAAGCTTTGGCTCGGTGCAGCGCATCGTCGGCGATCTCGCCGAGCGCTCGAAGGCGATCGAGCAAGTGTTACGGGTGATCGAGGATGTCGCCGATCAGACGAACCTGCTGGCGCTGAACGCGGCCATCATCGCGTCGCAGGCAGGCTCGCACGGACAGGCGTTCTCGGTGGTCGCGAGCGAGGTCAAGAGCCTCGCGAAGCGCACGGCCGGATCCGCGCGGGAGATCGGCGCCTCGATCGGCGCGGTGCTGAAGGGCATCGACGCCGCAGTCTCCGCGACGCAGGCCGGCGCGGCACGCGTGATCGAGGGCACGCGCCGTTCCGAAGAAGCGGGCGCGGCGTTGCGCGCGATCCGCGTGGGCGCGGAGCGCTCGAGTGCAGCGGTCGCCGCGATCGTGAGCGCCACCGACCAGCAAGTCGGCGGGGTCGAGACGGTGGCCGCGGAGCTGACGCGCGTGAAGAACATGGTCGACGAGATCGCGCGCGCGACGCGCGAGCAAGACAGTGCGGGCACTGAGATCCAGCGCGGCGTCGAGACGGTGCGCGAGCTGGCCGAAGACCTGAAGCGCGCGACGGGCGAACTCTCGGATCAGAGCCGCGTCTCCTCGCATGCGGTCACCAGCGTCGCCGCAGCGCTCGCGCAGATTCGCGACGGCTCGGAAGCCCAGCGCAGCGCCGGCGTCCAGATCCTCGAAGCCGCGCAGCACTTCCGCGGCGGCGCGTCGGAGACGACGCGGCGCGCGGAGGCGATGCGCACCACGGTCGACGCACTGCGCGAACGGAGCGCGGCGCTCGAGCGCGAGCTCGCGCACTTCCGCCAGTAACAACCACGCGATCAGGGCAGCGGCGCGCCCTTGCAGGCGGCGGCCGGCGCCGCGAGCTCGACGCCGACGACCCACTCCGATGGCGCGCGGCGGCCGGTCTCATCGGCGCAGCGCACGCGCAGCTCGTTGAGCAGGCGCTCGGGCGATTCGAATGCACACGAACCCGGCGCAAGGCGCGGATGCACCGGATGCGGGCGCCACTCCCCGGTCGCGCGGTCGTACAGCTCGAGCTCGAGCTCAGCACCGCACTCGCCCGCCGGGTAGTAGACGACGACGCGCTCCGTGGTGCGCTCCTCCGAACGAAGCGGTGCAGGCGGCGTGACGACGCAGCCGAGAGCCAGCGCGCAGGCGACCGCGCCGACGGCGCGCACACGCCTCATCGGCGCAGCTTCCGCGCGCGCGCCGCCACTTCGGGGTGCGCAGCGAGATAAGCCGCGAGCGTCGCGAAGCGGCGCGGCTCCGCGCTCGCGAGCAGCTGCGCCTGCTCGTCGGGCTCGAGCGCGCTCGACACGAGCACCCGCGCGCGCGCGCGCCCGATGTTCAGCAATCCCGTTGCGGCCGCGCTCGGTGCGCTGGGCTTCAGCGCGAGCAAGAGTGCGAAGAGCTCCGCCGCCTCCGCTTCGTCGTCGTACTCGAACAGCCACGCGCTCGCATCGCGCTCGCCGCAGGCGAAGCGCCAAGCGCGGTCGGTGTCCCAGCCCTCGGCCGCGTCGGCTGCGCGCTGCGGCTCTGCGCCGAGTTGCTCGAGCCATGCGCGCAGGCTCAGCTCTCCGTAACAATTCGTGGCGATGGCGCTGCAGCCCGGCAGCCCGGGCTCGCGCGCTAGCTCGGCGAACGGCTCGCGCTGCGCCGCCTCCAGGTAGCGCTCCGGATGCAGCACCTCCTCGCTCGTGAGCGGCGGGTCGGCATGGGCGGCGTCGAGCGCGTGCAGTCCGCCGCGCGCGACGAGCGCATCGGCCAGCGCGTAGCCGAGCGGATAAGGCGCGACGATGCTCTCCGCGAGTGCGCGCGGCAGCTGCGGCGCGAGCTCCACCCCGCGAAAGCGCGCGGCGAGCGAACCAGGCGTCGGCCGCGGCTCGCCGCTCTGCGCCTCGACATCGACCAGCTCGACGAACATCGCTTCGCCCTCGAGCAGTGTGCTCAGTGCGAACATCAGGTCATCGTCGCCCTGAATCCCGAGCAGCGCCTCGACCACCCCGCCGTGCTGCGCCTGCAGCGCATGCGTGAGCTCGTGCACGAACAGCGCGTCGATGCTCTCGCCACCCGCGGACGCGGCCCCCGCAACGACGTAGAGCCGGTCGCCGAGCGGGGAGTAGAAGCCCGCGGCGCTTTCGGCCTGAAAGCCGAGCACGGCGGCCCGTAGATCGAAGCCCAGCGGAAGCAGGCCGAACGACTCGGCGAGCTCGCTCTCGCTCGCGATCTGTGCCCGCGAGAAGGCGCGGTCGAGCTCGCGTTCGAGCAGCGTGCGCACCTCCTCTGGATGCACGCGCCGGCCGGAGACCGCGCGCCGGAAGCGCAGCCCGCGCGCCGCCTCGACGCGCGCAACGAAGGGCGCGAGCTCACGCGCGGGGATGCGCCCCGCGCTTGCCGATCCGCCCGCGCGGCCGGGCGGCGCCTCGCAGCTCGTCGCGAGCCACGTTGCCCCGAGCAGCGCCACGAAATGCGAGCACCTCATCGTGCGCGCAATCTATCGCGGCCCGCCACCTCGCGAGCCCCACGACCACTCTTCGGACGGTGCCTGCCCTCCCCCGTCGCCGCTTCGACCACCTCGCGACCGAGCTCTCGGTCGCGCTCGGCGTGGTCGTGCCCCGGCACGCGCTCTGGGTTGCCGCTGCACGGCACCTCGCGAGCGCCGAGGGTGCCGCCGCGTTCTGCGATGCGCCGCTCGATGCTTTTCTCGCGAGCGAGCACCTCCCCGAGCCCGCGCGCAGCGAGCGCGCGCAGCTGCGCCGCGAGGTGGCTCGCTTCGACCCCGCGCGGCGCACGCCGGAGGAAATCCTCGGCGCGCTGTTCGAGGGCGTCGCGGGTCGCTAGCGCCTCGCGAGCGCGGCCAGCGCCGGCGCCAGCGCGGCGAGTGCCCGCGCGCGATGCGAGCTGCGATTCTTCTCCGCCTCCGCGAGCTCGGCCAAGCTGCGCGCGCCGCCGTCGGGCGAGAAAATCGGGTCGTAGCCAAAGCCGTGAGTGCCGCGTGGCGCTGCGAGAATCGAGCCCGGGCATTCGCCGCGCTCGACGCGCACTTCTCCGCTCGGCAGCGCGAGCGCGGCGAAGCACACGAAGCGGGCGGCGCGGCTCGCACCGGCGCCGCACGCGCGCAGTTCCGCGAGCAAGTGCTGCACGCGGCCCACGTCGTCCAGCGCGTCGCCACCGAAGCGCGCGGAGAGGGGCCCCGGCGCGCCGCCGAGCGCATCGAGCTCGATGCCCGAATCGTCGGCGAGCGCGGGCAACCCGCTCGCGAGCGCGGCCGTGCACGCCTTCGCCGCCGCGTTCGCGGCGTAGTCGGCGCCCTCCGGCGGTAGCTTCACCTCGGGATGCGCGGCGAGGCCTTCGAGCGCAAAGCCGCTGCCGAGCAGCGCCTCGAACTCGCGCAGCTTCCCGCGGTTGCCCGTCGCAATCAGCAGCCGAACGCTCATGCGGGCGCTCCGCGCGAGCTCAGGAACCGACGCCCGCCGCCTCGAGCGCCGCTTGCTGCAGGCGCGTGAGCTCGGCAATCCCCGCGAGCGCGAGCGAGGACATCTGCTCGAGCTCGTCGCGCGAGAAGAATCGCAGCTCGCATCGCGCGCGGGCACTCGCC
>JANNKN010000705.1:0-3033 GCA_031396315.1 Deltaproteobacteria bacterium | reverse complement strand
GGGCACGCACCGTAGCCCCATAGAGTTCAAGCCGCGCCCGCCGCGCCCGGCGCTCTCGCCACCAGCGGCAAGTCGATCCGAAACACCGTGCCGCCCGCCGCTGGGCACTCGACCGTGAGGCTGCCGCCGTGGCGCTCGACGATGCCATGCGAGATCGACAGCCCGAGGCCGGTGCCCTGGCCCGCCGGCTTGGTCGTGAAGAACGGTTCGAAGATGCGCGAGCGTACATCGGCCGGGATGCCCGGCCCGTCGTCGGCGATCGAGACGCGCACGCCCTGCTCGCGTGGCTCGGTCGTGATCCGCACCGTGCCGCGGCCCTCGAGCGCGTCGCACGCGTTCATCACGAGATTCATGAACACCTGGTTCAGCTGCGCGGGATAACAACGCACGTGCGGGAGTTGCCCGAGCGCGCGCTCGACGACGATGCCGTCCTTGAAGCGCGGCTCCATCAGTCCGAGCGTGCGTGTGAGCTCGGCGTTCAAATCGGCGTCGCTGAGCTCGGCTTGGTCCATGCGCGAGAAGCTGCGCAGATCCATCACGATGTTCTTCACGCGCTCGGTGCCTTCGCGGCTGCGCGAGAGCAGCTTGCGAATCGCCGCGCGCGGCTTCTCCACGTCGCCGCCGCCCGCTTGCGCCTCGATCAGTTTTTCCATGTAACCGGGCAGCAGCTGGAGGTTCGCGTGCACGAAGCCGATCGGGTTGTTGAGCTCGTGCGCGACGCCCGCCACGAGCTGGCCGAGCGAGCGCATCTTCTCGCTCTGCAGCAACTGCGTCTGCGTGCGCTCGAGCTGGCGCGTGCGCTCCTCGACGCGCGATTCGAGCGTCTCGTTCAGCTTCGCGATCTCGTCGAATGCCTGCGCGTTCTCGATCGCGATCGCGCTCTGATTGGCGAGCGTGCGCAGCAGCTGGCGGTCTTCGGGGCCGAGCTTTTCGCCAGAGAGTTTCTCGCCGACCGCGATCACGCCCAACAAGTCGACGCCAAACAGAATCGGCACGAGCAGCTGCGCTTGAAGCGCGCCGAACACTTCGCTGCAGCGCTCGCGCGTCTCGGGATCTGCCGCGTTCTCGAAATCCGCAGCCGACAGCTCCTGCCGCCGCATCCAGAGATGGCGCGCAACGGGATGGCTCGCCTCGAGCGTGAACTGCCGCGCCTGGCCGCTCCACTCGCCGCGCCAGGCGCTCGGCTTCAGCACGCGCGATTCCTCGTCGAGCAACAGCACCATCGAGCGCGACGACGAGATCGTCTCGTGGATCGCGAGCAAGAGCCGCTCGCTGATTTCGCCGAGCGAGAGCATCGAGACCATCGCCTCCGAAATCTCGCGCAGCGCATCGCGATGGCCGGCGCGATCACGGTCGAACATGCGGTCGACGAGCGCCTGCAAGCGATTGCGCAGCGGGTTGAACGCGAGGATTGCGATGAACAGGAACACGACCGAGAAGAGCGGCGACGCGGCGTTGACGTTGAACTTGCGGAAGGCGGCGTCGGCGAACGTAATGAGCCCTGCAAACAGGCCCGTGATCGCGAGCGTGGCTGCGCCGTAGGCGCCCGACGAGCGTGCGAAGCCGCGCACGTCGAACAGGCGACCGCGCACGATCCCGTAGCCGACCGCGAGCGGGAACACGCCGAACCAGACGAGTGCGAGCGACACCGGCAGCGAGACGGGGACGACCAGCAGCAACGCGAACAGCAGCGCCATCGGCACGAAGCTCACGAGCGCGCCAAAGAGCACGAGATCGGCGGCGGCGGTGTCGCCGCTTCCGCGCAGCCGCCAGCGCTCGGACGCGAGTACGGCGAGCGAGACGACGGCGCCCCCGAAAGCGAGATTGAGTCCGGAGCTCATGGCCGCGCCGGCGCGCAGAATGCCCGCGCGCTCGAGCGGCAGCATCGCGATGCAGAGCAGCGCGATCGCATACGGAATCGCGCGCAGCGGGCGACGCCCCACCAGCCAGCGCGGCTCGGTGGGGAAGCGCGTGAACAGGTGCAGCATCGTGGCGCCGAGCAGCGGCTGCGTGATCGCCATGCGCTCGTAGCCGAACGGCGCGTCGAAAGTGTGCACCGCGCTGAAGAGCGTCGTCGCCATCGACGCGGAGAAGAGCAAGAACGACCACGACTCGATGCGGCCGGAACGGAGCCGCCACACGAACACGCCGACGAGCAGATAGGTCGCACCGGCGGCGACCAGCGCCGCGAACACCGGCACCAACAAGCGCTCGTACAAACCGCCGGAACGCTTCGGCATCAGCGCGATTTCCGCGACGCGCCCACCGGCTTGCTCGAGGCGGTATCGCACGGGCGTGCCGTCGACGATGTGCTCCCAGCCGCGCTCGCGATACCACTGTTGCACCGGCACGCCGTCGACGGCGAGCACGCGCTGCCCGCGCCCGACGCCGAGTGCCTCTGCGTCGGGCGCCACCGTAGTCACGATCACGAGCCCGCCGAGGGAGCTCGTGACGATCGGCGGCTCGGCGCGCGGAGGCGCATTCGCTTGCCCGTAGATCACGAGCGCGAGCGACGCGAGCGCCCAAGCGACCGCGAGGAGCCCGGTCGCGCGCTGGAACGTCGTGGCGCGGAAACGCTTCATGCCGCGCCGCTCTCGAGCTCGGCGGGCGGTTCGAGCGGGAGCCGAATCGTGAAGCGCGCGCCTTCCCCGGGCGCCGAATCCACCGTCATCGAGCCGCCGTGGCGCTCGACGATGCCGTGCGAGATCGAGAGCCCGAGGCCCGTGCCTTTGCCGACTGGCTTGGTGGTGAAGAACGGCTCGAAGATTCTGCTTCGCACTTCGGGGCTCATGCCGGGGCCGTCGTCCTGGAACTCGAGCACGACGCCGTCGCGCGCGGGCCGCGTGCGCACCGTGATCTTGCCGCGGCCATCCATCGCGTCGCAGGCGTTCATCAGCAAATTCATGAACACCGGGTTGAGCTGGCCGGCATAACAACGCACCTGCGGCAGCTCGCCGAGGTCGCGTTCCACCACGATGCCGTTCTTGGTGCGCGGCTCCATCAACGCGAGTGTGCGCTGAATCGCTTCGTTCA
>JANNKN010000637.1:0-1431 GCA_031396315.1 Deltaproteobacteria bacterium | reverse complement strand
CCGCCGCCGAGGATCATGATCTTCTTCGCGTTCGTCGGCCGTGCCTCGCACTCGTCCTCGTAGGTCGAATACAAGTAAGGCGTGTGAGCCTCGAACTCGGCACCGCAGGTATCGACCCGCTTGTAGACCGGGACCACACCGTGCTGCTTGCGAAGCGCGCGCACGTCGCCCTCGCGCATTCCCCAGAGCGCGGCGAGGCGCGCGTCGGCGAAGCCCATCTGTTTCGCGGGCCGTAGCCACGCCACGCGATCCGCGGGCTCCGCCGCTTGCAGCGCGCGCTCGGTGTCGACGATCTCCTTCAAGTTCTCGAGGAACCACGGGTCGATTTTCGAGCGGTCGTGCAGCTCCTTCACCGTGACACCGCGCCGGAATGCCTCCGCGATCGCCCACGGCCGGCCGGGCCGCGGCTTGTCGATCATGTTCCAGAGCGCCTTCTCGCCCGCCTCGCCCGGCGGCAGCGGAGGCGGCTCGAGCCCGGCATTCCCGATCTCGAGGCTACGCAGCGCCTTCTGGAAGCTCTCCTTGAACGTGCGTCCGATCGCCATCGCTTCGCCCACCGACTTCATCTGCGTCGTCAGCAGGTCGTCGGCGCTCGGGAACTTCTCGAACGTGAAGCGCGGGATCTTCGTCACGACATAATCGATCGTCGGCTCGAAGCTCGCGGGCGTCTCGCGCGTGATGTCGTTGCGCAGCTCGTCGAGCGTGTATCCCACCGCGAGCTTGGCTGCGATCTTCGCGATCGGAAAGCCTGTCGCCTTCGACGCCAGCGCGGAGGAGCGCGACACGCGTGGGTTCATCTCGATGATCACGATCGCGCCGTTCTCGGGATTCACGCCGAACTGAATGTTCGAGCCGCCGGTATCGACGCCAATTTCGCGGATGATCGCGATCGCGGCGTCGCGCATCACCTGATACTCACGGTCGGTGAGCGTCTGCGCGGGAGCGACCGTGATCGAGTCGCCGGTGTGCACGCCCATCGGGTCGAAGTTCTCGATCGAACAGATGATCACGACGTTGTCCGCCGTATCGCGCATCACCTCGAGCTCGTACTCTTTCCAACCGAGCACGCTCTGTTCGATCAAACACTGCGTCACGGGTGACTGCGCGAGCGCCCACGCCACCATCGAGTCGAACTCGTCCGCGCTGTACGCGATGCCGCCGCCCGTGCCTCCGAGCGTGAAGCTCGGCCGAATGATCGCGGGAATTCCCGTGCGCTTCACGATCTCACGCGCCTGTTCGAGCGTCTTCGCGACGCCGGATTCGGGGAGCTCGAGCCCAATCTTGCGCATTGCCGCGCGGAACAGCTCGCGATCCTCCGCTTTGTGAATCGCCTCGAGGTTCGCGCCGATCAAGCGCACACCGTGACGCTCGAGCACGCCGGCCTTCGCCAGCGCGACGGCGAGATTCAGTGCCGTCTGCCCGCCGATCGTC
>JANNKN010000143.1:0-9511 GCA_031396315.1 Deltaproteobacteria bacterium | reverse complement strand
CCTCTTGATCGTGCAGCCCGACGTGCAGCTCCCCGCGCTCACGCAGTTCATCGACGGCAGCGGCCCGGTGTTCTCAGGGAAGCTTTTTCCGTTCTGCTTCATCACCATTGCCTGCGGCGCGCTTTCCGGCTTTCACAGCCTGATCTCCAGCGGCACGACGCCGAAGCTGATCGACAAGGAGACGGACGCGCGCATCGTCGGCTACGGCGCGATGCTGATGGAGTCGTTCGTGGGCATCATGGCCCTGATGGCTGCGGTCGTGATGGATCCCGGCATCTACTTCGCGATCAACTCGCCGGCCGCCGTGATCGGCACGACCGCCGAGAGTGCCGCGCAGGTGATCTCGAGCTGGGGCTACGCGCTCGATCCGCTGCATCTCACGCAGCTCACCAAAGAAATCGGCGAGACGACCTTGTTGTCGCGCACTGGCGGCGCACCCAGCCTCGCGGTCGGCATGGCAGAGATCTTCTCCAAAGTACTCGGCGGCGAGGGCGTGAAGGCCATCTGGTACCACTTCGCGATCATGTTCGAGGCGTTGTTCATCCTGACGACGCTCGATGCCGGTACGCGGGTCGGCCGCTTCATGGTGCAGGACTTGTTGGGGCACATCTCGAAGCCGCTCGGCAAGACGTCGTCGCTACCCGGGAACCTGATTGCCTCGGCGCTGATCGTTTCAGGCTGGGGCTACTTCCTCTACCAAGGCGTGATCGATCCACTCGGCGGCATCAACTCGCTGTGGCCGCTTTTCGGCATCGCCAACCAGCTGCTCGCCTCGATCGCGCTCACGCTCGGAACGACGATCCTGATCAAGGGTGCACGCCCGATCTACGCGCTCTGCACCGCTCTTCCGCTCGGCTGGCTGCTCAGCGTCACGATGACTGCGGGCTGGCACAAGATCTGGAACCCAGATCGGCGCATCGGCTTCCTCGCCCAGGCGGAGCATTTGCAAGCGCAGATCGCCAGCGGTGGAATCGTGCCCGAGAAGATCCGCGAGACGAGCGTGGTGATCTTCAACAATCAGCTCGACGCCGTAATTACCGGCGTCTTCATGATCGTGGTGTGGATCGTGCTGCTCGACGCGTCGCGCATCTGGATTCGCACACTGCGCGGCCCCGGCGCCGCGAGCGCGCCCACGCTCGCAGGAGCGGCGCGATGAGCGCGCTCGCGAGGTTCTGGTCGGCGCTGCGCGACTTCCTGCGCGGCTTCGTCGGCGCGACGCGCCTCGCGCACGATTCACGCAGCGTGCGCGACGCGCTCGCACTGCGCGCCGAGAAGCGCCGGGGATGTTGTTGATGCGCGCGCTCGCGGTCGCGCTGTTCGCGCTCTCGCTCGCGTGCGCCATCGCACCTGCGCCGTCCTCTGCCGACGCACCGCTTCCGCCGCCCGTCGCGATCTCCTGGGAGCAGGCGCTCGCCTTGATCCGAGGTGGCGAGGTGCGCGGGGTGATGCAGGGGCACGATCTCGGCGTCACGCTTCGCACCGAGAGCGGCGGGCGCTACACGACGCGCGAGCCCGAGATCGACGCGATCCTTCGCGCCGTGCGCGCGGAGGCTCCGAATGCGGGAGAGATCGCGATCATGACGGAGTGAGGCCGCGGCCTCACTCGTCCATGCGGACGCGGTAGCGCACGATCACGGAGCCGTTCGCCGGCACCTCGATCCGCCAGATCGGGTAGCCGCGATCCTTCGCCCACGGATGAGACGCGCCCGAGACCCGCAGCCGATCCCCCCACTGGCGCAGCTCCACTGTCACCGCGACCGGCTTCGCATTCGTGAGCTCGTGCTCGACGCGCGCTTGAATCATGACGGCTGGCTCGCCGCGCAGCGCCGACAACAACCGAGGCCGTTCACGGTGCTCGGTGATCGTGACGCGATCCTGCACGTCCACGGCTTGTCCGAGCTCGAGTTCCACCGGCAGATCCTCGGCGGTGTTGTCGATCGAGGCCTCGCCCACGAGCAGCGTCTCGCCCTGCGCCGTGGCCTGCATGATGCGCAGATCGCCTTCGGGAAGCGGCTCGCCGAGCCCGTCTCGCTTGCGATTGAAGAAGCGCAGATAGATCGAGGCCGGCTCGGGCTCCGGCTCGGCGGAAGCGTCTTGACCGTAGAAGTCGGCGAAGGAGTAGAAGTGCTCGAAGCGAACGCCACGCTTGGTGAGGAAGCGCACCTGCTTCGATTGTTGGGCCGCGACCGTCGTCTCCCACGGCACGCGATAGAGGTAGTAGTCGAGCAGCGCTTCGCGCTGTGCTTCCGTGACCGTGACTTCCGCCCTCTTGTTCGCGGTGACGATGATCTCCTCGATCCCGCCGATGGACTCTTCGGCTAGCGCCGAGACGGACATCCGAATGTCGCTCTTGTCGAAACCCCGCGACCAGAATCCCGGCCAACGCCGTCCCCACGCCCAGCAGTGATCCTCGAGCTGCGCGCGCGGAATGATCTCGCGCCCGTCGTCTTGGCGGTTCAGCTCGCCCGCCACGACCGCGACATGGGCGTCGGGGAAGCTCGTGGCGCTCTCGTTCGCGAGCGTGATCCACGCCTCGAGGTCGAAGCGACCGCCGTCCTGCGCGACGCGCACGATGTAGTCGGCGCGCCACGCGATGCCGTGTGCGAGGTAGACGAGCGTGAGCTCCTGCCGGCCGGCTCGCTTGCTGTGCACGCGTGCGGAGAGCGTCGGCTCCGCGCGCAGGCCGGGCGGAGGCGCGTCGAACACGAGGCCCTCGGGCAGTCCCGAGCACTCGAGCGCTTCGATCCGCCCGTCGCCGAAGTCGAGCACGACGCCTTCGCCGCCCGACACCACGCGAGCGCGCTCATGGGTCACCGCGCCGGTGCCTGGGTTCGTGCGCACGAGCGTCACCTCGCTGCCGACGGCTTCACTCACGAGCGAGTACGGCGAGAGCAGGTCGTAGTCGAAGTTTCGTTCGACGATGCCGTCGATGCCTTCGACGATCGCCGCGCGTGGCACGATCGCGTCCGAGACGCCGCGAAACTCGACGATCGCGAAGCCCTCCGGCAGCTCGACTGTGCGCGTCTCACGCACGAGCGCGAGGTCGTCTCCGTATATCGTCAAGGCGACGTGCTCCGGCGCCGGCGAGACGACGCTCGCCGGCTCCGCGCCGACGAGGGCGGGGAGCAGTGCCGCGAGCGGCGCGAGTGCGCGGAGAGGCGTCACGCGCGTTCAGTCCCAATCGATCTTGAACGTCAGCACCGTTTCGCCGTTCCCCGGTACGTCGACTTCCCAGCGATAGGTGAACGCGTCGCGCTTCGCGCCCTTCAGCGACTCCTCTTCGACCTCCCAGTCGAGCCCGAGCCCGTGTTGCTCGAACACGACGCGCACCGGCTCCTTACGCGCATTTCGGAACGCATAATGCATCGACGCGAACCCGCCGTTCCAGAACGCGCCCTGCGACGCATCGCGGATCTGGGCTTGCACCGTCACGTCGAACGCCTCGCCGACGTCGATCGCGATGTGCGAGCCCGCCGGCGTGTGCTCGAGCAGGTCCTCGCCGATGAACTGCGCCTTGGCCTGGCTGTCGCGCGCGTACATCCGCACGATGCCAGCAGGCAACGGCAGCCCCATTCCCGAAGCCTTCGCGTTGCTGAACTCGACCGCGAAGGTCGCGCTCTCGGGCGACTCCATGTTCGAGAAGTAGTTCGCGACGTAGCGGTAGATCTTGCTCGCATGCACGCCGCCTGCGTCGATGAACGCGACCTGCTTCGTCTGTCGGTCCGAGATCGTCGTGCGCTGCGGCAGCTCGTACAGGTAGTAGTCGGCGAGCGTTGCCTGCGGGCTCGCCTCGGTGCCGGCGCTGCGCTGCGTACTCCGCGTGCGCCCGCGCCAGCTCGATGCGCTCGTCACGAGATTCAGGTCGCCCGCAACGAGATAGGCCCTCGCGTCGGGATAGCTCGTGCCGCTGTGATTCATCAGGGTGATCCAGCCCTGGAAGTCGAGGCGTTCGTTCTTCTCGTCGAACACACCGACGTAGTCCGCCTTCCACTGCATCCCGTTCGTCAGGTACCGCAGCTCCGCGCGCCGCGTGCCGGCGGTCTTCGTCTGCAAGTCCACCGAGAGCGTCGGCCGAGCTCGCAGGTTCGGCGGCACCTTGTCGAAGATCACGCGCGTCGGGAGGCCGTCGTCGCGCAGGATCTCGATGCGCTCGCCGATCTTCAGCACCGCGCCATCGTTCACCGAGAGCACCTCGGCGATCTCCGACGTCTCGGCTCCGTTCCCAGGGTTCGTGCGAACGATCCGCACGCGCTGCCCGACCGCCTTCTCGAGCAGCTTCGCCGGCGAGAGCAAGTCGTAGTCGAAGTTCTGTTCGAGCACCGTCACGTCGTCGGCGCTGAGTGCGACCGTCTGCGGCAAGATCAGCGCCGAGACGTCCTTGAACTCGACCACCGAGCGCCCGGTCTCGAACGCGATCTCGCGCACGTCGCGCACCAGCGCGATGTCGTCATTGTAAATCGTGATGGTGAGATCTTGTGCCTGAGCGAAGGCGGACGTCGCTGCAAGCAACACGCTCGAGAGCAGTGCGAGAGAGCTACGCGCCATGAGGGCTCCTTCGGGGACGAGCGCCAGCATACGCAGCACGCACGAGCCCTGAGAAGCAGAAACGGCGGATGCGCCTTCAGTTCGCCTCGAACAGCTCGATCGCGTTGCCCGAAGGATCCTCGCAGAGGATCTGCTGGCCTCCGGGCCCACGCACGATGTCGTTACGGAACGCGACGCCCGCCGCGCGCGGCTCCGCGACGAGGCGCGCAAGCTCGTCGACCTCGAGCACGACGCGATTCCATCCGCCCGGCTCGGGCTTGCGTCCGTCGGGCATCGCCTTCGCCGCGGAAGAGAGCGGCCCCGCGAGCCAAAGCGTGAGATCGCCGCGCGCGACGATCGCCATCGCAGGGCCGAACTGCTGCGCGAGCGAGAAGCCGAGGCGCTGCGTGTAGAACGCGACCGCGGCGTCGACGTCTCGAACCAGGTATCGGAACGAAGCCAACCGGCGTTCTCCTGGCGAAGTTCTCAGGCGTTCACAGCAGCGTCCCGCTCAGCACCACCGTCGCCACGCTGAAGTAGATCACGAGCCCCGTAACATCGACGAGCGTGGCGACGAATGGCGCGCTCGCGCTGGCGGGGTCGAAGCCGAGGCGGCGCAGCGCGAACGGCAGCATCGCGCCGGCGGTCGCGCCCCACATCACGATCCAGACGAGCGAGAGCGAGACGGTCACGCCGATCAAGACGAAGTGTTCGCCGAAGGCTCGCTCTGCACCCGGCAGGAACGCGACGCGCACGAGGCCGATCGCGCCGAGCACGAGCCCGAGTAACAACCCGATCACGACTTCGCGCCGCAACACGCGCCACCAATCGCGCAGGCGCACTTCCTCCATCGCCATCGCGCGGATCACGAGCGTGCTGGCCTGGGAGCCCGAGTTGCCGCCGCTCGAGATCACGAGCGGAATGAAGAGCGAGAGCACGAGGGCGCGCGCGAGCTCGTCCTCGAAGTACGCCATCGCTCCCGTGGTCAGGAACTGCCCGAGGAAGAGCACGGTGAGCCACACCGCGCGCTTGCGCACGAGCATGAGGATGCTCGTCTCGAGGTAAGGCGCATCGAGGGCCGCGCTACCGCCGATCTTCTGGATGTCCTCGGTGGCCTCTTCGCGCACCACGTCGACCACGTCGTCGATCGTCACGATGCCCTGGAGCTGTCCCGACGCGTTCAGCACCGGCACGGCCATCAGGTCGTTCTCGGCGATCACGTTCGCGACCTGCTCTTGGTCGAGGTCGTCGCGCACGCTGATGATGCGCGTGCGCATCACGTCGCGGACGAGCTTGTCGGATTGCGCCGCGAACAGCTCGCGGAACGAGATCACGCCGAGCAGGCGCTGCTCCGCGTCGAGCACGTAGATATAATAGATCGTCTCGACGCGTTCGCGCGCCGCGCGGCGCAAGTAGGCGATCGCCTCGTCGACCGTCATGTCGGGGCGCAGCCGCACATAGCGTGGGCTCATTAGGCCGCCGGCGTTGTCCTCCGCGTAGGCGAGCAAGGCGGTGACTTCGCGCCGCCCTGTCGCGTCGAGCGCGCCGAGCAATGTCTCGCGCTGCGCCGCGGGCGCCGCCTGCACGACGTCCGCCGCGTCGTCGGGCTCGAGCTGCCGCATCCACAGCTGGCGCTCGGTGGGGGTGAAGGTCGCGAGCAGCGCGCACTCTTCACGCGCATCGAGCGCGACGAAGAAGCGCTCCGCCTCCTCGGGCACGAGCAGGCGGAAGCCTTCGAGGCGCTCGTCCGCATCGAGGAACGGCCAGGCATCTTGCAGGTCGTTGGCTTCGAGGCTGTCGATGCTCGGTTGCATTCTCAGACACCGGGGTTCGCGATTTTCGCTGCGACGCGTCCTACGGTCGAGCCTCTTCTCAGGCGCGTCAACCAGCGAGCCCGTTTCCCGCGCGGGCCCGGACCGAGCGCGCGTGCGGTCAGTCGCCGCCTCGGTGCGTGACTGCCTCGATGCAGTTGCCTTCGGGGTCGAGCAGGAAGGCGGCGTAGTAGCCGGCGTGATAATCGGGGCGCAGGCCGGGGGCGCCGTTGCTCCTGCCGCCGGCTTGGAGGCCGGCCGCGAAGAACGCGCGGACTTGGGCGGCGTCCGCAGCGCGGAAGCAGACGTGGCGGCGGGTGCTCGGCTGCGCGTCGGGGGTTTCGAACACGCTCAGGTAGCTGTGCGCGTCGCCGCCCGGCGCGTTGCGCGCGCCGAAGCCGATCGCGTGGGCCTCGTCGTAGGCCTCGGGCGCACCGAGCGCGCCCATCACCGCGCGGTAGAAGGGCTTTGCGCGCGTGAGGTCGCGCACCGCGATCGAGACGTGATCGAGCAGCTGCATCGCGCTTCCTGTAGCCAGGCGCGGCGGCGTGCGCTCGTCATTATGCTGCGCCCATGAAGCGAACTCTGCTGATCGCGCTGGGCGCCATCTGCTTTGCGTACGTCGTGGCGCTCACGGCGTGCACGTCGCTCGCGCATCACACGGCCGCGCCGTACGACACCGACGTCGTCGCAAGCGCAAAGCTCGAGCGCAGCGCCGCCGACTGGTGCGCCGACTGGTGCGCCGAGCGCGAATATCCCGGCGGCAAGCCGCCGTTGGCGTTTCGCTTTGACGGTTGCTCATTCTTTCCGGACGGGAGCGGCGACACCGATTGGCGTCACTGCTGCCAGGAGCATGACTACGCCTATTGGTGCGGCGGCTCGGCAATGAATCGCGCCCGCGCGGATGACGCGCTCGGCGCATGCGTCGCCGAGGAGACGAACGTCGCCTTCGGGTGGCTGATGCGCAGTGGCGTGCGCGTCGGTGGGCATCCGCTGTTGCCGATGTATTTCCGTTGGGGCTACGGGCATGAGTACTCGGGCGGTTATCCGAAGGCCGACACAGAGAAGGACGAGTGACCGCATGATCAGCCTCGAAGAATTCATCGAGCGCATCGTGAAGCTCTGCGCCGATCGCGGCCCGCGCGGTTTTCCGCGCGCCGAGCGCGACCGCGAGATCCTGATGAAGAGCATGACGCTCGAGCTCGACGAGAAGGCGATCTACCGCGAGCGCGACGTGAACGAGCACCTGAAGCGCTGGAAGCGCGACATCGCGCCGGCGCTCGACGTGGACCACGTGACGCTGCGGCGCTGGCTCGTCGACTTCGGGCACCTCGAGCGCACGCGCGACGGCAAGGAATACCGCGTCGGGTTCCCGCCGAAGTCGGTGGCGTTCGACATCGAGATCTACGACGTGGACCTGCGCGCGACGGTCGCGGCGTACCTCGCGGAGCAAGCGCGGCTCGCGGCGGAGAAGAAGGCGACGCGCGCCGCGCTGCCCCAACATGCGCGGCACCGCCCGCGCGGATGAGCCACGAAGCGAAGGAGTGAAGATGTCGCGCCCCACGTTGCGCACCGCGTTCTGCGATCGCGTCGGAATCGAGTACCCGGTCGTGCTCGCGGGCATGGGCCCCGTCGCCGGCACGGGTGCGCCCGTCGCCACGGCGGAGCTGGCCGCGGCCGTCTCGAACGCCGGCGGCCTCGGCGTGATGGGCGGCGTCGCCTACTCGCCCGACGTGCTGCGGGCCGAGATCCGCAAGATTCGCTCGCTCACTAAGAAGCCGTTCGGCGTGGATCTGCTGCTCTCGCCGAACTTTCTGGTGCCGCGCCGCAGCGGCCCGTCCGCCGCCGCCGCGGCGCCGCGCGCCGATCGCTTGCCGAAGGCGCATCTCGAGGCGATCGAGCGCATCGCCGCCTCGCTCGGCATCGAGCTGAAGCAGGCGCCGCCGGAGGCGGGCGACATGGGCGATTGGCTGAAGCCGGGCCAGAGCTGGGCCGGCTCGCAGATCGAGGTATTACTGGAAGAGGAAGTACCCGTGTTCGCGTCGGGCCTCGGCACGCCGAAGCAGTTTGCCGACGCGCTGCACGCGAACGGCACCACGATCCTCTCGCTCGTCGGCACCGTGAAGGCGGCGCGCCAGGTCGCCGCCGACGGCGCCGACTACGTCGTCGCGCAGGGCACCGAGGCGGGTGGGCACACGGGCAAGATCGGAACCCTCGCGCTCGTCTCGCAGGTGATTGAGGCGGTGGCGCCGGTTCCGGTGATCGCGGCCGGCGGCGTCGCGAGCGGGCGCGCGCTCGCGGGCATGCTCGCGCTTGGCGCGGAGGCCGCATGGTGCGGCACCGCGTTCCTCGTATCGAACGAGGCGAACCAGCCCGCGCTGCAGAAGCAGCGCATCCTCGCCGCCAGCGCCGAAGACACCGTCGTGACGCGGCTCTACAGCGGCAAGACGATGCGCAACATCACCAACCCCCTCATCGAAGCGTGGGAGCGCGAGGGGCTGCAGGCGCTGCCGATGGGCGCGCAAGGCGCCCTCATCCGCGATCTCCAGTACTCGATCGAGCAGGCGGGGCGCCACGAGTTGTTGATGAACGCGGCGGGGCAGGCGTCGGGGATGCTCACGACGCAGCGACCGGCGGCGGAGATTCTCGCCGAGATCGTGGCCGAGGCGGCGGAGTTGTTGGGGAGTGGGCTCGCGACGCGCGTGCGCGCGGCGAGCTGAGGCGAGGCGCGCGCGCTCAGTCGCCGCGCAGTAAGCGCTCCGCGCCGCCGCACAGCTCGCTGACGATCTCGTCCACGCTTCGCACCGAGTCGATGTTCGCGACCGACTCGCCCGCGTAGAGCGCCATCGCCTCGACGTGGCCGGTGGCATCGCGCGTCGGTGGCGGCACCGCGAAGCGCGGCAACGCGACGGTGCGGCCGAGGATTCGCATCGTGGCCGCGGGGTCGCTGGTGAGCGCGGTCGCGGCGTCGATCGCCGAGCGCAGTACGCGGTGCGGCGCATTCGGCCAGCCGACCGAGTACGCCTCGGTGAGCACCGTGTCCTCCGCATTCGCTGCGAGCAGCGCCGCCACGTAGCTCGGATGCGCGTCCGACTCGTGTGACGCAACGAAGCGCGTGCCGATGCGCGCCGCGCTCGCGCCGCACGCGAGCACCGCCGCGAGCTCGCGCGCGGTGG